>DATACV010000317.1:0-11432 GCA_036258875.1 Rubrobacteraceae bacterium | reverse complement strand
AGGGGGCGGCGTTGAGCACGGCCACGCCGCGTTCGATTGATATGTCCAGCAGGGGCTCGGCGGTGCGGTTTACGAGCGTGTAGCGGTTGTGGGTTATGACCGACTCGAAGATGCCGGTCTCGACGAACCGGATCAGCATCTTCACGGGACCGCCCGCGATCCCGAGGTGCTCTATTATCCCCTCCTCCTTGAACTGCGCGAGCACCTCAACGGGGCCGCCCGGCGCCATCATGTACTCGAAGGGCTCACGCCCCGGCTCGTTCAGGTACTCGGGGTCGTGCAGGTGTACCAGTTGCAGCCGGTCCAACCCCAGCAGCCGCAAGGACCGCTCGATCGAGCGCCGCATCTGCTCGCCGGAGAAGTCTCCGGTGGTGAGGTCGCGGTCGGCCTTGGTGGCGAGCACCCAGCCTTCGGGGAGACCCCCGATCTCCTTGAGCACCTCGCCTATGCGCCGCTCGCTCTCCCCGTCCCCGTAGGCAGCCGCGGTGTCGAGGAAGTTGAGTGGGCTCTCGAAGACGGCGCGCAACGTGTCGAATGCGCGCCCTTCGGAGACGGAGTAATCGAAGGTCTCCGGCATGTCCCCGAGCGGCGCGCAGCCGACACAGATCGGGGAGACGGAGAGGCCCGTGCCTCCCAGGGTCTGCCTCGACGAAGGGTCGGTTACGCCGTTGTGGGCCATCGCTCTCCTCTCGTGGTTCTCAACTCGCGCGCGCCGCGCGCCGCGCCGCGTCCTCGGTGTCCCGGAGCGCCTCCTCGACCCCCTTGCCGAGGAGCGCCTCGCGGACGCCCTGCCAGACGGCGTCTTCGACCGCGGGGTAGTTCTCGTGCTTGGGCGGGATGAGCGCCGCCTCCTGCGCCTCCTCGAGCAAGGCCCACCTCCGCTGGGCCAGCGAGCCGTCCGGCGCCTCGGCCCTGGCGTCTTCCAGGGCGTCGGTGCGCGCCGGGAGCGTCCCGAGCCTGGCCTCGAGCGCCTGCGACTCGCGTGAGGTGAGGAAACGCAGCAGCTCGACCGCCGCGGGCCGGTCGCGGGCCGTGACCGGGATCGCGAAGGTGTGGCAACCCGAGTATATAGAGCGGCCAGCCCGTCCCTCCGGGTAGAGCGCTACGTCGTAGGAGCCCACGACGGCGCTCGTCGCCGGGTCTTCGTAGGTGTAGAAGCCGCCGGGCCAGTCCGTGGACATCGCGGCCCTGCCTTCCCTGAAGCAGGCTGCGACCTCATCGTAGTGCCAGTGCGGCGTCTCCTCCGGCGCGGCCCTCGCACTGAGGTCCTTCAAGAGCGCGAGCGCCCAGCGCCCTGCCTCGTCGTTCAGTCTGGGCGCCGGGGGTCCGCTCTCCTCGAACATGCGCCCTCCCGCCATCGCGTGTAGCTCGAAGAAGTGGCCGAAGAGCCCTGACTCCTTCCCGGGGAAGACGAAGCCGTAGACCTCCTCCGAGCGCAAGCGGGCTGCCTCGTCCTGCAGTCCCTCCCACGAGGAGGGCGGCTCGGTGACGAGGTCCGTGCGGTGGTAGAGCAGCTTCACGTCGAGGTTGCGCGGCACGCCGTAGAGGGAGCCGTCGATGCTCGCGAGCTCCAGGGGGCGCGGCGCGAAGGCCGCGAGCTCGGCCTCTTCGAGGTCGTCGTCGAGGGGGGTCAGCCAATCGCGCTGGCTCGGGGCGTACTTGGCGTGCGTGGAGATCAGGTCGTACGAAGCCTCTCCAGAACCGAACTCCTCCGCGATGCGCTCGTTGAGCTCAGGGTGCGAGGGCGCGACTACCGCCTCCACCTCCACGCCCTCCCGCGCCTCGAACTCCTCGAGGCGGGCGTACAGAGGGTCGTACATCGGCCCGCCCACCAACAGGACCCGCAAGCTTCTCGCCTCCGCATCGGTAGTCCGTCTCCCCGCGGAAATGTACCCACAACGGGGCGCAGGGTCAACGGTCTCGCCCCTGCCCCGCAGGTCCTACGCGTGGTGGCGCGGGGGCGTGATCCGTGACAGACTTGACGGGCGGAGCGGGAAGAGGGGTAGCCGGGCGGGGCGCCCCCGGACACGTTGCGTCCAAACTCGCCGCGGCTACTTCCGCAAGGTACTCGGGCTTGCCAGAAGGAGGAGGAGATGTCGTCGTCCGAAACACGAGAGCCGGTAGTCCGGTTCCGCAGCGTCTCCAAGGAGTTCCCCGGGGTTCTCGCGGTGGACGGCGTGGACCTGGACATCATGCCCGGCGAGGTGCACGTCGTGGCCGGGGAGAACGGGGCGGGCAAGTCCACCCTGATGAAGCTCCTCTCCCAGGTCGAGCGGCCGAGCGGGGGTGAGATCGATATCTCCGGCGAGCCCGTCGAGTTCCACGGCCCGCGCCACGCGCAGACCCTGGGGGTGGCGATGGTCTACCAGGAGTTCGCCCTGGCCCCCCACCTCTCGATAGCCGAGAACCTGTTCATGGGCCGCGAGCCGGGCCGCTTCGGGTTCGTCAACCGGAGGGCGGAGACGCAGGAAGCCAGGGGCCTGCTGGAGCGGGTAGGCCTGCGGACCGACCCCGACCGGCTCGTCTCCAGCCTCACGGTAGCCGAGATGCAGCGGGTCGAGATCGCCAAGGCGCTGGCTATAGACGCGAAGGTAGTCATCATGGACGAGCCGACGGCCACGCTCGCGGAGAAGGAGATCGAAGACCTCTTCGAGGTCATAAGGGACCTCACCTCGCACGGCATAGCGATCCTGTACATCTCGCACAAGCTGGACGAGATCTTCCGCATCGCCGACCGGGTAACGGTCATGCGCGACGGGCGCGTCGTGGATACTCTGCCCGCCTCCGAGCTCGACGAGGACAAGCTGGTCAGGCTGATGGTGGGGCGCGAGATCGGCAACCTCTACCCGAAGCCGGAGACGGAGATAGGCGAGGTGCTCCTGCGGGTCAGCAACGTCACCCGCGGCCACACGCTCAAGGACTGCTCCTTCGAGTTGCGCTCGGGGGAGATCCTGGGCTTCGCCGGGCTCGTGGGGGCGGGCCGCACGGAGCTCGCCCGGGCCGTCTTCGGGGCCGACCACGTGCACTCAGGGACGGTCGAGCTCGAAGGTAAAGAGCTGCGCATCACCAACCCCCGCGACGCGATAGAGGCCGGCATCGGCTACCTCACCGAGGACCGCAAGGGCGAGGGGCTGGCGCTGGAGCTCGGGATCCACAAGAACATAACCCTAGCCAATCTGCCGACGCGCGCCGGCCTGCTAGCCCTGGAGAAGGAGCGGGAGATCGCCCGCCACCGGCGCGACCAGCTGAACATCCGGACGCCCTCGATCCGGCGCAAGGTGCAGGTGCTCTCGGGGGGCAACCAGCAGAAGGTCGTAGTCGCCAAGTGGCTCGAGACGGAGGCGAAGGTCCTGTTCTTCGACGAGCCCGCGCGCGGCATAGACGTCGGGGCCAAGGCCGAGATGTTCGGGCTCATCGGGGACCTGGCGAAGGAGGGGAGGGGGATAGTTCTCATCTCCTCCTACCTGCCCGAGCTCCTCAACATGTGCGACCGCATCCTGGTGATGCACGAAGGCGAGGTGGCGGGGACCATAAGCCGCGAGGAGTTCTCGGAGGAGCGGGTGATGGCGCTCGCCACCGGAGCGAAGGAGACCGCGGCATGAGCAGCACCGCAACCACCGAGGAGCGCGGCGGGAGCGCCCTGCGCGAGAGGCTCTCCGGCGCCATCTCCCAGCTCGCCGCCGCGGGCGCCCTGATCGTCGTCTTCGTCTTCCTCTCGTTCGCCTCGCCCGTCTTCCTCTCGGCCGACAACCTCTTCAACATAGGCGCCCAGACCGCGGTTGTGGCCGTCATAGCCATCGGGATGACGCTGGTGATCATCACAGCCGGGATAGACCTCTCGGTGGGCTCGGTGGCGGCGCTCTCCGGGGTGCTCGGCGTGATGATGATGTCCCAGGCCGGCCTCCCCGTGCCGGTCGCGATCCTCGGGGGCACCCTCGTCGGGGCCATCTGCGGCCTCGTCAACGGGCTCCTCGTCTCGGTAGCCGGCCTCAACCCGTTTATAGCCACGCTGGGCATGCTGACCGTCGCCAGGGGCCTTACCTACATCTTCACCAACGCGGTGGCCGTCTTCGGGGCGCCGAACTCGTTCCGGCTGTTGGGCCAGGGGGTCATCGGGCCGATCCCGATCCCGATCCTCATGATCTTGCTCGTGGCGGTCGCCGGGTACGTCGTGCTCTCGCGTACCCGCCTCGGGCGCTACGCCTACGCGATGGGCTCCAACCTCGAGGCGGCCCGGCTCTCGGGCATCCCGATAAAGCGCTACCTGACTAGCGTGTACGTGATCTCCGGGGCCCTGGCGGGCTTCGGCGGCATGATAGCCGCCTCCCGGGTCAACTCCGGGCAGCCGAACTTCGGCATCGGGCTCGAGCTCGACGTCATCGCGGCCGCCGTCATCGGCGGGGCGAGCCTCTTCGGGGGACAGGGGACGGTGGTGGGGACCCTGATCGGTGCGTTCCTCGTCGCCCTGATCCGCAACGGGTCGGTGCTCCTGGACATAAATACCTTCTACCAGCAGGTGATCATCGGCGTCGTGATCTGGCTCGCGGTGATCTGGGACCAGTACCGTCGCCGCAGGCTCGCCGCCGCGTCGGAGTAGGACGTAAAGGGAAAAGGAGGAAGCGATGCGTAAGAGACAACTCCTGGCGGTGCTCCTGGCCGCAGCCCTCGCGCTGGCCGCGGCCGTAGCCTGCGGCGCCCAGGTGCGCGAATCTGGGGGCGGAGGTCAGGGAGGAAGCCAGGGCGGAGGCGAAGGACAGAGCGGGCCGGTCCGGCTCGCGGTGGTGCCGAAGGCAATAGGCTTCGACTTCTGGGAGCAGGTCCGCCTCGGGGCCGAGTGCGCCGCCCAGAGGGCCGAGGGCGAGGTAGAGGTCCAGTGGGACGGCGTCACGGCAGAGACCGACGTCAACGGCCAGGTGAACCTGCTGCAGAACTTCATCCAGCAGGGCGTGGACGGCCTGGTCTACGCGGCGACCGACGCCAAGGTCCTCTACCAGGTGACCGAGTCGGCCAAGCAACAGAACGTCACGGTGGTAAACATCGACTCGGGCACGGATCCTCAGCCGGACGACGTCCCGGTCTTCGCCACCGACAACGTCGCCGCCGCCGAGCGGGTGCCTGACCTGCTCGCCGAGGAGCTGGGTGAGGAGGGCGGTCAGGTCGCCTTTATCCCGTTCCAGCAGGGCACCCTGACCAACGAGCAGCGCGAGGAGGGGTTCAAGAGGGGGCTCGAGCAGCACCCCGAGCTCGAGCTGGTCGCCGAGCAGTCGAGCCAGAGCGACTACAACGTCGCCCTCAGGGTCACCGAGGACATCCTCACCGCCAACCCCGACCTCGACGCCATCTTCGCCGCCAACGAGCCCGGTGTGCTGGGCGCCGCCGAGGCCGTGCGCCAGGCTGGCAAGGCCGGCGAGGTGGTCATCGTCGGCTGGGACGCCTCGCCGGAGGAGATCCAGGGCGTCCGCGACGGGGTCATAAGCGCCCTCGTGGTCCAGAACCCGTTCAGGATGGGCTACGACGGCGTCAACGCCGCTGTCGAGATAATCCGCGAAGGCGCCAGGGTCGAGAGCGAGGACACTGGCGCGACCATCGTCACCAAGCAGAACCTGGAGGACGAGGAGGTCCAGTCCGTCCTCAACCCGAGCTGCGAAAACCCGCCCGTCTAGTCCGGGCGTCATAGGCGCAACAGAGAGGGAGGCCGCCATGCGGCTTCCCTCCTCGTGAAAGGGGGAATACGCGGTGCGATCCTTGCAGGGAAAGGTCTTCGCCGTAACCGGGGGGAGCCGCGGCATCGGCGCCGCCACGGCGCTCGCCCTGGGGAGGGAGGGCTGCAGGCTGGGCCTGGGAGGGAGGGACGAGGCCGCGCTGGAAGAGGTGGTCAGGGGCGTCTCGGATGCCGGGGGCGAGGCGATCGCCGTCGGATGCGACGTCCGCAGCTACGGGGACTGCGAGCGCCTCGTCGCCGAGACGGTGGGACGCTTCGGCGGGCTCGACGGCTTCGTCGCCAACGCGGGGGTCGGGGCCTACGGGGAGCTTCTGGACCTCTCGTTGGAGCAGATCGACCGCATGCTGGACACCAACGCGCGCGGCACCGTCTACTCGGTGAGGGCGGCGCTGCCGGCGCTGCTGAAGGATGGAGGTGGCGACCTCGTGATAGTAGCCTCCGTCGCGGGCCTCAAGGGGCTGCCGAACGAGGCCGTCTACTGCGCCGGTAAGCATGCCCAGGTCGGGTTCGCCGAGTCCCTGGACCACGAGCTGCGCCCGAAGGGCGTCCGCGTCACCGCCATGTGCCCCGGCGGCGTGGCGACGGAGTTCGCCTTCGGCGCCGGGCGGGAACCGGGGATGCCCGGACTCGAGGAGATGATGAGCGCCGACCAGGTGGCCGAGGCTATCGTCTTTACCCTGCGCCAGGACCCGGAGCTGCGCACCCTTCGCTTCGTACTGAGGCCCATGAGCGAACCTGCCTGACGCGCGGTTCGCCAGCGGTCGGGCTCACGTCAGGGAGCCGTCGGCGTCGAAGTCCATGGGGCGCGGGGCCTCGATGACGCTGAGCCTCTCGTTGTCCTCGACCTCCTCCAGCAGCGCCTCCGATACCCACATCCGGCGCAGCTTGAGGGTGTTCCTTATGCGGACGAGCCTGGCCTCGGGTGGAGATACCCCGGCGGTCATGGCGAGGGCCGCGGCTATGGCCGCGCGGTCCGAGGGCATGGTCATGGGGATCTTGACGGGGAAGGGGGTGGTGGAGGTCAGGGCGTTGAGGTAGGTGGCGGGGCGGTCCATCTTGGAGACCAGCCTCTCGGTTACCACGTCTGCGGCCCCGAGGCCGTTGGCGTTGCCCCCCGTCTCGGGTGTCAGATCGAGGAAGACCATGCGCTCGACCTTGGGGCCTCCCGAGGCGAACGGGGTGGGGTAGCGGCCCGTCACGTTCGGGTCGGCGCCGTCGCCGCTTATGTTCTTCCCGATCTGGTCCACCACCAGCAGGTCCATATCGTCGAAGGGTAGACGCATGAGCTTGCGCTTGGCCTCTTCGAGGAGGGGCGCCTCGCTCTCCTCCAGCCTCTCGGCGGGGATCGCGGCCACCCTGTAGGGCTCCTCGTCGGCGTTCTCCAGGACGGCGAGGCCGAAGGCGACCTTGCCGGTCCCCACGGCGACGCGGGCGGCCTCGGGGATGGTCTCGTGGATCTTGCCCCACCCGGCCGCGTGGATGGAGTGGGCCCCCTTCTGCTTGCCGAGGCCGATGGCGAGCATCTTGGTCGGCCCGCTCTCGACGCTCCCGCGGAAGGCGGTGTGGGGTTTGATCCTGTTTACCACCACTACCGCGTCGGCCTCGAAGGCGTTCCTGTCCATAAATACCGGCACACCCGAGGGGGTCTCACCGATCTCTACGGCCTCCATCGTGGCCCGTACCGGACAGCCGACCCGGTCCTCGTTCACCCCGAGGTGCGCGAGGACGTCTGCCTGTCCCTCGGCGGTCGAGGCTCCGTGACTTCCCATCGCCGGCACGACGAAAGGCTCGGCCCCGGCCTCCTTCAAGAAGCCGACAAGCGCCGCTACCACGTCTGAGATCTTGCCGACACCCCGGCTTCCGACCCCGACGGCGACCGACCCGCTCGGGATCTCGACGGAGCGCAGCGCCTCCCCGACAGCGGCCCGGAAGTCCGAGAGCGTCGGCGGGCTGTCCACGCGTTGCTCGACGAGCGCCACAGGGGGCGGCTCTATCCCGACGAGCAGCTCTTCGATCTCCTCGTAGACCGGCCTCTGCGTCTGCATGTGTCATCACCCCCGGAGTGAGTTATCCCCGCCACCAGTTTAGCAGGAGCCGCCCGAGGACTGTCCGGTTGCTATACTGGCACCAGGTGAAGGGATAGCTGTGAGGGGAAGGTTGTCTGATTGTGAGGGTGGCCCTTTTCGTACCGTGCTACGTAGACCTGATAAACCCGGAGGTCGGCGTAAGCGCCGTTCGCGTACTCAGGAGGCTCGGCGTCGAAGTCGTCTACCCCGAGGGGCAGACGTGCTGCGGCCAGCCGGCCTTTAACTCCGGTTTCTTCGATGAGGCCCGCGGCGTGGCCCGCCACTTCCTCGACGTCTTCGAGAAGGAGCGCTGGGACTACGTCGTGTGCCCCTCCGGCTCCTGTACCACGATGGTCTCGCACTACTACCCTTTCATCTTCAGGGAGCTGCCAGAGGAGAGGGAGCGCTCCGAGGCCCTCGGGCACCGCGTCAGGGAGTTCTCGGACTTCCTGGTGAACGTGCTAGGTGCGAAGGACCTCGGCGCCCGCTACGAGGGGAAGGCCGTCTTCCACACCGGCTGCCACCAGCGGCGGGAGCTCGGGAAGCTCGAGGAGCCTATCGAGCTGCTCGGGAACGTCGAGGGGCTCGAGCTCGTGGGCTGGAGGAACGAGGAGCTGTGCTGCGGGTTCGGGGGGACCTTCTCGGTCAAGATGCCCGACGTCTCGACCGCTATGGCCGACGAGAAGATAAGGGCCCTCGAGGAGAGCGGGGCGGACACCCTGATCTCCGGCGACTCGAGCTGCCTGATGCACCTCAAAGGGCGTCTCAGGCGCACGAACCACGACACCCGGGTCTACCACCTGGCCCAGATACTCGACGGCGCACCAAGAGGCAGGGAGTAAGGGCGTGTCCGGGAGGCTCTGTTTTACGCCGGCGGCCGAGCTGGCTTCGAGGATCCGGCGCCGCGACCTCTCGCCGGTCGAGGTAGTCGAGGCTTTCCTCGAGCGGATCGAGGAGCGCAACGCCGAGCTCGGCGCCTACGTGACCGTGATCGGCGACGGGGCGCGCGAGGCGGCTAGAGAGGCCGAGCGCGCCGTCATGGCCGGCGACCTGCTCGGGCCGCTGCACGGCGTCCCCGTAGCTATAAAGGACCTCTTCGACTACAAGAGGGGGGTCAGGAACACCTTCGGCTCGAAGCCCCTGGCCGGCTACGTGCCGCGCCAGGACGCGACCTACGTGGAGCGCCTGGAGAGGGCTGGCGCGGTAGTGCTCGGCAAGACCAACACGCCGGAGTTCGGCCACAAGGGCGCTACCGACAACCTCCTCTTCGGCCCGACGAGCACGCCGTTCGCCCCCGGCAAGAACGCGGGCGGCTCCTCGGGCGGGAGCGCCGCTGCCGTCGCGGACGGGCTCTGCGCGGTGGCGCAGGGCACCGACGCGGGGGGTTCGATCCGCATCCCCGCCTCCTTCTGCGGGGTCTACGGCTTCAAGGCCTCCTTCGGGCGGGTCCCCTCCGCCACCCGCCCCGACGCGTTCCTCTCGCACACGCCGTTCTCCCACAGCGGTCCCTTGAGCCGGACGGTCGAGGACGCCGCGCTCATGCTCGGCGCGATGGCCGGCACCCACCCGCGCGACCCGTTCAGCCTCCCCGACGAGGGCCTGGACTACGTCGCCGCGACCCGCCGACCCGTCGAGGGTATGAGGGTAGCCTACAGCCCGAGCTTCGGCGTCTTCCCCGTAGAGGAACGCGTCCTCTCCGTGGTCGACGAGGCCGTGCGCTCGCTCGAGGAGGCCGGGGCGCGCGTGGAAGAGGCGAGCGTCGGCTTTCGGCGCGACCAGCGGGAGCTGTGCGAGCTCTGGATGCGGGAGGTCGCGGTAAAGTCGGCCGAGATCGTCTCCAACCTCAAGGACGCCGGCGTCGCGGACCTGCTCGGCGAGCACCGGCAAGACCTCACGCCGGAGTTCGCCGGCCTGCTGGAGAGGGGGCACGCCATGGGCGCCGTCGAGTACCGCAAGGACGAGGTGGTGCGGACGGAGGTCTTCGACGCCATCCAGGACCTCTTCGACGAGTACGACCTGCTCGTGACGCCGACCCTCGCCGTGCCCCCGTTCGACAACGCCGACGACGGCAACACGCTCGGGCCCTCCGAAGTGAACGGCGAGGAGGTGGACCCGCTCCTCGGGTGGTGCCTGACGTACCCGGTAAACTTCACAGGCCACCCGGCCGCCTCGGTGCCTGCCGGGTTCACCGAGGACGGGCTGCCGGTCGGCATGCAGATGGTGGGCCGGAGGTTCGACGACGGGGCCGTGCTCGCCGCGAGCGCCGCCCTCGAGCGGATCAGGCCCTGGCATGACTCCTACGATGTACTGGTGACGACCGAGCCCTCGGAGGCAAACGTTGGCGCCGGTTCTGGAAAGGTAGGGTAGCGATGGAGACGAGTAAGCCCGCCTCCGAGCGAGAGGCGCCCGACCGGCGCCCCGAAGGCATCGTCAGCAAGGTCGAAGGCTTCAACGAGCGCGCCCGAGCGGCGGTGAGGGACCAGGAGCTCCACGACTCCGTGGAGCTCTTCACCAACAAGGCAGTCGCAGCGCGAAACGCCGTGCTGCACGCCCTCCCCGAGGCGCCCGAGCTGCGCGATAGGGCCTACCACATCAAGCAGGAGACGATGGCGAACCTCGACCGCTACCTGGAGCAGATGGTCGACGCCGTCGAGGCGCGGGGCGGCCACGTCTTCTTCGCCGAGGACGGCGAGGACGCCGTCCGGTACGTCGGGGATCTCGCACGGCAGAAGAACGCCAAGGTCATCACCAAGTCCAAGAGCATGGCCACAGAGGAGATCGAGCTCAACCACCGCCTTGAGGAGAGCTACGCAGATTTGGACCTCGAGATCGTCGAGACCGACCTGGGGGAGTGGATCGCCCAGCTCGCAGGTGACACCCCCTCGCACATCGTAGGCCCCATCCTCCACATGAACCGCCGGCGCGTCGCCGAGGTCCTCTCGGGAGCCGCGGGGGAGGAGATGCCGCCCGACGTCGAGGCCCTGGGTACCTTCGCCCGCAGGCGCCTGCGCGAGAAGTTCCTCGCGGCCGACATCGGCATCACGGGGGCCAACTTCGGGGTAGCCGAGACCGGCACGATCGCGACCATCACCAACGAGGGCAACGCCAGGCTCGTCACCAGCGTCCCGCCTGTGCACGTGGTAGTTATGGGGATAGAGAAGATGATCCCGCGCTTCGAGGACCTCTCGGTCTTCGTCCGGCTGCTGGGGAGGAGCGGGACGGGTCAGAAGATCACCGTCTACACCAACTTCGTCACGGGGCCGCGGGGACCCGGGGAGCTGGACGGGGCCGAGGAGTTCCACCTGATCCTGCTGGACAACGGACGCTCGAAGCTGCTGGGCACGGAGTTCGAGGAGGCGCTCTACTGCATCCGCTGCGGCGCCTGCCTGAACGTCTGCCCTGTCTATAGGCAGACCGGCGGCCACGCCTACGGCTCGACGTACTCGGGCCCGATCGGGGCCGTCATAACACCGCTCCTGAAAGGGACGAAGGAGGCCAAGGACCTCCCCTTCGCCTCCTCCCTGTGCGGCGCGTGCTGGGAGGCGTGCCCCGTGGGCATCCCGCTGCACGACCTCCTGCTCAAGCTCCGCAACCGCCAGGTTGAGGAGGGCGTCAGGGGCAAGGGGGAGACGCTGGCCTTCAAG
>DATACV010000316.1:0-10435 GCA_036258875.1 Rubrobacteraceae bacterium | reverse complement strand
GGCGGCGGGAAGGCCCTCGCGGTCCACCCGGATCACCGCCAGCTCGGTGCGCGGGTCCCGGCCCACGAGCTCGGCGGGCGCCGTCGTGCCGTCGGCGAACGCGACGTTCAGCTCGCTGGCCCCCTCGACGACGTGGTTGTTGGTGACGATGTAGCCGTCCTCGCGGTAGATCACGCCGCTCCCCACCCCCTCCTCGCTCTGGGGGCCGAACGGCGTGTTCTGCGTGACGCCGACGTTGATCTGGACCACGCTGGGACCGACCTGCGCAGCGACCTGCGCCACGGGCTCGTCGGCTGGCACCCGCGCCGCCGCCTGTGCGGGCTCCTGGGCCACGTTGTTCTGCGCGAGCCGGCGCTCCTCAGAGCACCCCGCCACGAACGATACCGCGGCCAGCATCGCGACGAAGAGGACGACGTGAGACCTGAACCTCGAACCCAATGCTTCGAATACCTCCTGTCGGCGCCGGGGCGCTCCTTACACCACATAGTCTATACGAAGGACGCGTGCGAAGGTCGCGCTCCCGATACCGCGTTGTAATCTTGGGGTGTGGAGACGAAGAAGAAACGTGTCCCGGCGGATCTCGCGCGCGCCGGGGAGGCCCGCCACTTTATCGCGTGGAGCGCGGCTGTGGCCGGCCTCGGCGCGGGGAGGCTCAACGACCTCGCCGTCGCCGCCGAGGCCGTCCTCACCGACGTCCTCCTCTCCGCGCCTGAGGGCGTCCTCGAGATAGAGTCCCGGCGCAAGGACGACGCGTTCTTCGAGGTGAGGATCTCGCACCCCGAGCTCAGAGAGCGCCGGATGAGCGACCTTCCAGGCATCCTGGAGCGTTTCCTGGACGACTACGAGATCACCGCGACCCGCGCGGTGCTCGTCAAGCGGCTCGGGTAAGAGCCAGGCAGCAGGTTTCAGGGCTTGTTGGCGCGAGTCATCGTCCGCCGTTGAAAGCCCTCCCCAACACCTGAAGCCTGTAGTCTGGAACCTTGAGCGCTTCGCAGGATGACTCCTGCGAAGCGCTCAAGAGACGAGGGCCCTGACCCGCTCCTTGACCTTCTCTTCCTCGTCGCGCAGATACAGGAAGACGTCCTGAGCGAAGCGGACGGCGTGCTCCTCGGGGAGGTTGATCCTGCGGTTGTTTATCACCGATTCGAGCTCCTTGACGGCCGCATCAGCCATCCCGACCATCGTCTCGGCCTCGCGCAGGATCTCCTCGCGCTCTACGGCCGAGAGCTCGGAGCCCCTCTCCAGCCTCTCCTGGTGCTCCTTGAGGTGGCGGATAAAGTCCCTTATGCCCATCGCGGCGGATTATAGCCGCCCTGATCTGGCCCGGGTAGCCGCGGCCCGCAGGCCCCAGGCCTGGGACGAGGAGTTGGACGGGCTGCTGCTCGAACGCTTCCGCGTCACCGTAGAGCGTCTGGAGGAGTAGGGTTGGAATGGTTTTGCGGGATGTACGAGCCTTGCACGGAGAGGGTTTTCAGGTTCTCAGGTTCTTGGGCTCCTAGGGGTGGTTGGCGGGACGCTTCCCGACCCTCCAAACCTCGAAGCCTTACCCCGTAAGAGGCGCATCGCTTATGCAAACCGCTCTAGCGGCGGGATCTCAAAAAGATCTCGCGCGTCACCTCCTCGGATCCCAGCTCGCGGGCGCGCTCTTCGGCGAGGCGGCGTGCCCGGCCCCTCAGGAAGAGGGGCGTCCCCGCGAGCTCCTCGCGCGCCTCCTCCGTCCACGGCATGCCCGCGGTCTGTACGGCCTCCGGTTCCTCTTCTGGCTGGCCCAGGGCGTCGTCGAGGGCGTCGGCCAGGACGCTCGAGCCCGTGTAGCCCATCAGGGGCTGTTCCACGAAGGAGCTGTAGACGGTCGGGGGACACAGCGGGAGGAACGGGACGCCCAGGGAGTCGGCTACGCCCTCTTCCAGGTACGTCCCGACGACGAGGTCGGGGTCCGCGGCCTCTATGCGGGTGCCGACCTCCTCAGGATCGTCCTCGACGAACGCCTCGTCGGTGAAGGTGTGCGCGTGGAAGAGGAAGTCCCGCTCCAGGTGTCCAAGGTAGGTGCCGCACGCGGCCACCTCCAGCCCGACCTCGCGCGAGAGTGCGTAGCCGAGCCCCAGAGGGTAGGTGAAGTCCCCGAAGATCGCCACCCGCTTCTCCCGGAAGGTCTCGGGTTTGCCCAGGCGGGCGTACCACGGCAGCTTCGCCGTCCGGGCCAGCTCGGCCCACACCGCCTGCTGCACCCTCTTCGGGTCGAGGTGGCACAGCTCGCCGACCGTCCTGAGCGCCGCCCCGGTCCCCGCGGCGCCGCCCATCGGCGTCGTCACGCGCTGGGTCCCGAACTCGTCCTGCAAATATAGAGTGGCGGACTCCCCGATCTCCCTGTAGAGGAGCACGTTGACCCACGCCTGGGAGAGGCGGGAGAGGTCCCCGACGCTCGCCCCCAGCGGCACGCGGGCGTTGACCCCGACCCCGATGAGGGCCAGGAGGCGCTCCGCCTCCGCGTACTCCGCTGCGGCCCCGGGCCCGAAGACCGGCGGCCCGAACAGGTTCACGGTGGGGGACGGCGTCCTCTCGCGCCTCCCGCGGGCGTGGGCCCGGACCAGGTCTTCGAGTGCCAGGTCCGCTGCCTCCACCTCGCCGACGTCCGGGGACTCCCACCCGCACGTGACCAGCTTCGGGGCCCTGTCGTTCTCCTCGGGAAGGGAGGCCTCCGGCGCCTCCTCTCCGGAGAGGAGCGCGGCCTCCGAGCGGGCCAGGATGACGGTCTGGGTCTCAGGGTGGCGCCGGACCACGCTCGAGAGGTCGCGGGCTAGGTCCCCGGGCCCCCAGGCGTCCTCGGGCATCTCCCGCAGGGGGCTCAGAGAGACCGGCGCCGCCTGGCCGGTCCGCTCGCGCGCCCCGTAGAGAGCCGGGAAGTAACCCTCGCCGGGCAAAGCCCGCAGCACGGCGTGCACGCCCCGCATGCTTGTCGCCACCCGCAGGATGCCGTGGCTGCCGGGCCCCTCGTAGACGCCGCGCAGGAGCCTCACAGGTTTACGGAGTCGAGGGCCTCGGCCCGCTCGAAGGTGCTCACCAGAAGCTCCAGGATGCGCCGGGCGCCCTCGTAGCCGTGGACCCCGGCCGCCAGGAAGTCCTGCGGGGAGCGGCACAGGTGCCCGCGGGCGACGAGCGGCACGTGGAGCCCCGGACTCGCAACCACGACGTCGGGCCTGGCGGCGTCTATACGTTCCATCTGTCCCCGCCAGTCCGGGGACTGCACCACGTCCACGTCGGGGCCGAGGGCCTGGAGCTCCTCCGCCAGCGCACGGCGGTCCAGCCGCGGCGCCCCGACCTCGAGGACCACCGCCCCCGCGTCGGCCAGAAAGCGGGCGAGCGGCACCTCGAGGCCCGTGTCGCCGGCGAAGAAGATCCTCTTCCCCCGCACGCGGTTCCTCAAAGGTTCCAATCCCTCCCAGACCGAGCGGGCCCGGGACAGCTGGTTGGCCCTCGCCCCCGCCTCCGCCGCCACGTCCTGTATAAAGCGGGCAGTGCCGTCGACCCCGATCGGCGTGAGCGTCCTGACGATCCGCGCCCCGCGCTCCGTGGCCGCCCCCAGGCTAGTCGTCAGGTTGGGGTCCACCGCGGCTACCAGGGTCTCCTCGCCCAAAGAGGGCAGCTCCCGCATCCCCGTCCCCGGCACGCGCCCGACTGCCTCCACGCCGGCCCGCTCGAGCCCCGCGGCCAGCTCGCCCGTGGCGGCGGGCGAGGCGAGGCCGCCGAGCAGCACCACGGGACGCGTGCGGCTCGGACGGGCCTCGTCGCGGCCCCCGCCCAGGAAACCCCCGAAGCGGCGGCCGCGTTTCTGGGCCGGCGCCGTCTCCAGGAGGTCCGAGGTCCTCCTCTTGGGACACACGCCCACGAGCGCGGCCAGCGCCCTGTCCTCCAGGTCGGACGAGAGGGTGCCGGGGACGTCGTAAGGGGCGTCGGGGTTCACCGCCCCGGTCGGGAGATCCAGGCGCCTGCCCACCAGGCGGGCCTCGAAGTCGGCGTCCACCCCGAGCAGCTCCGCCGAGCGGCCCACCACCAGCAGCACGAAGCCCGTGCCGCGCAGGCCCGCCGCCGCCTCTATCACGCGGGTGGCTACCCGCCCTTGCTGGGGCGGGTCGTAGGGATCCAGGACGACGAAGGTCACCCGCGTGCTCCTGGGGGAGCGGGGGAGGTCGGGGGTCGGCGCGGCGGGGAGGGACTGGACGATGTGGGCCTCGGCCCTGGTGCCGACGACCGCCACGAGGGCCCCCGGGAGCCTCTCCGCCAGGCCGTTTACGGCGTGGAGCGGGGAGAGAACGTCCGGTGTCCCCGCCTCGTTGAGGATCGTCAAAAGCCCTCCCGAGCCTTGCCTCCGGGACGCGTCCCTTTCCCGCGCCGCCGCGCCCCTACAAGAGAGCTACTAGTTTAAGGCGTGGAGGGTGTCCAGCGCTAGTGCCATCATGTTGTCCACGGCGCCTCGCAGATCCTCGTCGCTGATGCGTACGATCTCCTCGGCGATGGTGTCCGAGACCGTGAGCAGGCACCCCGCCCTCACCCCGCGCATCGCGGCGAGCGTGAAGATCGCCGCCGCCTCCATCTCGACCGCAAGGACCCCGAGCTCGCCCCAGAGCCGGGCCGGCTCGTCCTCGGGGTCGTAGAAGAGGTCCGAGCTCACTATCGGGCCGACGAACGTGCGCCGCCCCGCGCTCTCGGCGGCGTGGTGGGCGGCGTGGACCACGTCGAAGTGGGCAGCCGGGGCGTAGGGGAGGCCCTGGGTTATCGAGGCGACGGTTCCGTCGTTAGGGGTCGCGGCGGTGGCGACGATGAGGTCCCCAAGCCTCAGGTCGCGGCTGTAGCCCCCGCAGGTGCCCACCCGCAGCAGGTTCCTGGCGCCGAGCTGGATCAACTCCTCGGTCACTATCGCCGCGCTCGGGCATCCCATCCCCGTGGCCTGGACCGAGACCGGCATGCCTCTGTAGGTGCCGGTGTAGCCGAGCAGCCCGCGCTCCTCGGTTACCAGCTTAGCGTCCTCGAAGAAGTTCTCGGCGATGTACGCGGCCCGCCGCGGGTCCCCCGGCATGAGGACGCTCTCCGCGAAGTCCCCCGGCTCCGCCCTCACGTGGACTGGGCTCATATCGACTCCCTTCGGTCGTCGCAAGCTCTCAGCCCTCAGCCCTCAGCTATCAGCAAGCAAAGAGCTGACCGCTGAGGGCTGAAAGCTGACGGCTTTCTCACAAGCTGTCCAGGATACCAGGGGCGGGCTCGACGGGCGCGTCGGTGATCTCCAGCGCCTCCAGCACCAGAGCCTCCGCCCGGCCCACGTGCCGCCCGCCGTAGAGCCTGGCTACCGGCTGGCCTTCCCCGATCTCGTCACCCATCCTGGCGAGGATCTCGACGCCGGCGCCGGGGTCTACCTCGTCGCCTTTCTTCTGGCGTCCGGCGCCGAGGGCGAGCGCGGCGCGGGCGATCCCCAGGGCGCCGAAGCGTGACACGTAACCGTCGCGGGGCGACGCTACCTCGCGGACTTCGTCCGAGACGGGCAGGTCGTCGAGGGCATCGGCGTCGCCTCCCTGGGCCCGGACGAACTCCCCGAACTTCTCGTAGGCGCCGCCGGAGGAGAGGGCGCCCTCGACGGCGCCCTCGGGGTCTTCGATCCCCTTGAGCTCGAGCAGCCTTGCCGCGACGTAGCGGGCCTCGTACGCGAGGTCCTCAGGGACCTCGCCGCCCCTCAGGAAACGCACGCTCTCGCGCACTTCGAGGGCGTTGCCGACCGCACTCCCCAGGGGGTTGTCCATGTCCGTGATCAGGGCCGAGGCCCTGATCCCTGAGTCCTCGCTCAGGCGCACCAGCAGCGCGGCGAGCTCGCGGGCTTCCTCGGTGGTCTTCATGAACGCCCCCGAGCCACGCTTGACGTCGTAGAGCAGGTACCCCGCCCCGGTGGCAGCCTTCTTGGAGACGATGGAGGAGCCGATGAGCGGGAGCGAATCGACGGTGCCGGTTGTGTCGCGAAGGGCGTAGATCTCCTTGTCCGCGGGCGCCAGGTCCCCCGCCTCGACGATGGCGAGCCCGACCTCCCGTACCTGGCGCCCGAACGCCTCCTCGGAGAGGGCAACCGAGAAGCCGGGGATGGACTCGAGCTTGTCTATCGTGCCGCCTGTCGTGCCGAGGCCCCGCCCCGAGAGCTTGGCCACGGGCGCGCCGCAGGCGGCTACGATGGGCAACGCCGTCAGGCTCACCTTGTCCCCGACCCCGCCCGTGGAGTGCTTGTCCACGCACTCGGGGAAAGAGTAGCGCTCGCCCGAGTCTGCCATGGCCCTCGTCAGGGCTAGCGTCTCCTCGTAGCCCATGCCCCGGATGAAGATAGCCATCAGGAGCGAGGCCATCTGGTAGTCCGGCACCTCTCCCGCGGTGTAGCCGGCGACGACGGCTTCGATGACCTCCCCGGAGAGCTCGCCGCCGAACTTCTTGATCTCTATGGCGTCGAGTACCGCGTTCCCGGCGTACAAACGTGTCCCCTTCCCCGAGGGTTCTCGACAGCTCCCGTACATTCTAGCCACCACCCCGGTTCCGGGCATGTTTCGGCGAAGCGGAGGAGAGGGACGTGGAGCCCCCGGGGCGCGCGGAAGCTGCCTGAGGAGCTTGGGGATGAGAGGTTCATCGCGCGCCGTCTCCACGCCGGACTCCTTTGTCTGCCCGACGCCGTCGGTCGCCACGCCTGCGAGTGCGGCCACCCGGAGATGCGCCTCCTGCCAAACGGCGTGTACCGGTGCCAGGGGTGTGGCGCCGAAGCGCTCCCCGTACGCGCCAGCCGCAACTTCTGGAGGCGAGAAGAAAGGGGCGGTACGGCGTGACCGGGCGTCTTCTAGCGGTCGTCGATGGTGCCCACCTTGCCGGCCTCCTCGCCGGCCGGGTTGGGCTCGGCGAGGAGGGGCAGGCAGAGCGTCATCTTCGTTCCTTCGCCGAATCGGCTCACGGCCTCGACGTGGCCGCCGTGAGCTTCGACGATTGTCTTGGCGATGGGAAGCCCGAGCCCGGCGCCGCCCAGCCTGCGCGAGCGCGCCTTGTCGAGGCGGTAGAAGCGCTCGAAGATGCGCGGCAGCTTCTCCCTGGGGATGCCGGGACCACGGTCTTCGACCCCGACTCGCAGCTCGCCGGAGCGCACGGAGGAGGTGAGGGTGATCACGCCTCCCGTCGGGCCGTACTTGGCGGCGTTGTCCACCAGGATGAGCACGGCCTGCTCTATCTTCTGGCCGTCGACCTCGACGAAGCCCTCGCCCTCCAGCCTGGTCTCCAGCGTGGCGCCGCGCTCGCGCGCCAGTACCTCCGCCCTCCCGGCGAGCTCCGCGAGCAGGTTCTCCACGGAGACGGTCTCGAAGTGGAGCGGCAGCGTGGCCGAGTCGGACCTGGCAAGGAACAAGAGGTCCTCGACCATCCGCGACATCCTCCGGGACTCCTCTACGATCTCCGCGTAGAGCTCCTCGTGTTCTTCGTCGCCTCTCAGCGCCAGGCCGACCTGGGCGTTGCCGCGCAGCACGGTGAGGGGTGTACGCAGCTCGTGCGAGACGTCGGCGATGAACTCGGTCTTCGCCCGCGAGGCCGCCTCGACCTTCTCGGTGGCCTCGCGCTGCTCGGCGTAGAGCCTGCGCAGCTCGTTGACGACGCGCACCGCCGCGTAGGCCAGCGCCGCCCCGGCCAACAGGAGGCCGCCGATCACTGCGAGCAGCACCACCCTGGCGGTCATCGTGGCCCGGTCCACCCTGTTCAGCGCCTCCTGGGAGGCACGCTCGCCGACCTCGTCCAGCTCTTCGGCGGCGTTCTCCATCTGGCTTATCCGGTACAGCCCCCTGTCGCTGGCCTCGGTGAAGGCTCCCCCTCCGTCCTCCTGGTCTTCCTCGTACAGCCCTATCGCCGGCCGGAAGCCCTCGTAGTATTCGGTAGCCATCGCGCGGATCTCCTCCGGCTGGGGGGCCGTGGGGTCACGCACGCCGACGACGTCGAGCTCGTCTATCTCCTCGTGGAGCCTGCGGTACGCGTCCTCGAAGTCCTCGATGCCGCCGCGCGAGACGCCGGCGAAGGCGATGTTGCGGTGGTAGTGCCTCACGTCGAGGACGGCCGCCCGCAGGTCGTCGCCCTCGTCCTCGAGGTCCACGTCGTAGCGGGCGTCGTTGGTGGCGTCCTCGACGCGCTGGTTGACGAAGACCCCGACCAGGCCGGCGATCAGGATCGCCACCAGCAGCCCGCCGACCGCCACGATGGTGATCCTCCAGGGCTGCTCGCGAATGCCTTTGAGCCAGCTCATGCCGCGTCCCTTCCGGGAAAGCTTGCGCTCCCCGCCAATACTAGCCGGACGCCTCGATTATACTTTGGAGCACCATGCACGTCCTGATCGTCGAAGACGACCCCGGCATCGCCCGCTTCCTCGAGCGTGGTCTCGCCGCCCACGGCCACAGGTCCCTGAGCGTGGACAACGGCCACGACGGCGTGATCATGGCCGCGGACGAGTCGGTGGACTTCGTCTTGCTGGACATCATGCTGCCTGGTATGGACGGACAGGAGGTGCTCAGGCGCATCCGGGCGAGGCGCCCGGGGCTGCCGGTCCTGATGCTTACCGCCCGCGACGAGGTGCGCGACAAGGTCATGGCTCTGGACAGCGGCGCCGACGACTACCTGACCAAGCCCTTCGACCTCGAGGAGCTGATGGCGCGGATGCGGGCCCTCGTGCGCCGCGCCGACCAGCCGCAGGCTTCGAGGATAGAGATGGGGGACCTGAAGCTGGACCTCCTCTCGCACCGGGTCTGGCGCGGCGAGAAACAGGTGGACCTCTCGAGCCGCGAGTTCGCCCTGCTCGAGTACTTCGTGCGCCACTCGGGGCAGGTCGTGAGCCGGCAGCAGATCCTCTCCGCCGTCTGGGATTACGCGTTCGACCCGGGATCCAACGTCGTCGACGTCTACGTCAGCTACCTGCGCAACAAGCTCGACCGCCGCGGGGAGCCCTCCCTCATAGCCACCGTCCGCGGCGCCGGTTACCGCTTCGAACCGCCCGCGCAAGGCTAGTCGTCTCCCCCGTCGTCGCCGAAGTCGTCCCCATAGTAACCGGGAGCCGGTGACGCGGACTGCGGGGCAGGGGATGCCGATTGAGGAGCCGGGGAGGGAGACGCAGACTGAGGAGCGGGAGCCGGCGTCGCCTGTTCCACCGCTTGGGGGGGTTGAGCAGGGGTGGGTCTCCGCGAGGCAGGGCTCTTTGCATTTTTCTGTGGCGTCTTCTTTGTAGCGGTCTCTCTCTCCGGCACGGGCCCGCTCAACCGGATGTCCATGCCGGTGACGTTCCCTTCGTGCGCCTCGATCTCGATCTCCGCTTCTCTCGCGCCGTGGAGAACCAGGAACGTCCACTCGTCGTCGTAGAACTCCGCGTTGGCGACCTCCCATCCCTCGGCCCGGAAGATGCCGCGGTAGTAGCCGCGGACGGCGTCGAGCCCGTCGGTGGTCAGGTACCTCGCGTGGATCATCTCCAGGCCCCCCCTTTGTCCGCGCTCGTACTCGACGCGCACCGAGCCCGGGTAGCGGGGTAGGCCGGGTATCTCACTCCCCGGGGCGTCCTCCGAGGGAACGCGGACGGCGGGCTCCGGGTCCCGGGAGGCCACCCGATCCGCCGCCCCCGCGCGCGGCGGGTCGGCCTCCGTGACCCCCTCTGCCCGTTGGTGACCCGGGGCGCAACCGGCGAGGCATCCCGCCATGACCAGCGTCAGGGCTAGAAAGGCCAGGATCGTGCGAGGGGTGTTCAACTCCTTCTCCTCATGGGCTGCTCCGCGGCCGGCTACGTCCAAGCTAATGCTGGACCCGCGAGGTTAGAGGAAAGTTAAAAACAGATTAGAGAATCGTTATCCGGCCCTCACCGTCCGGCCCTCACCGCCAGAAATCTTCGCCCGGCAGACCCTCCCCGTCCACGCCGAGCCAGTCCGCTACGGTCGCGCCGAGGTTCGAGAAGCCCCGCCGGACGCCGAGGTTGCGGGGAGCCCCTTCGCCGACCGCGAGCAGCGGGACCCGCTCTCGCGTGTGGTCAGTCCCCCTAAAGGTCGGGTCGTTGCCGTGGTCGGCGGTGATGACGAAGAGGTCATCGGGCCCGGATGCCTCGAGCAGCTCGGGTACGCGGTCGTCGAAGCGCCGCAGGTTCTGGGCCATGCCTTGCGGGTCGCGGCGGTGACCGTACCTGGCGTCGAAGTCCACGAGGTTGGCGAAGATGAGGCCGCTCTCGACCCTGCCCCATGCGTCCAGGATCGCGTCCACCTTGGCTGTGTCGTCCGGGGGCGCGGGCAGGTGCTCTGTTATGCCCTTGCCGTCGAAGATGTCCCGGATCTTGCCGACCGCGATCACCTCGTATCCGGCGTTCTTGATGAGGTCCATGTACGTCTCGCGCGGCGGGGTGATGCCATAATCGTGGCGG
>DATACV010000315.1:0-7176 GCA_036258875.1 Rubrobacteraceae bacterium | reverse complement strand
CCGCCACCTGCCCGCACGGGCGCTCGATCTGCTTCCGCGTCGGGCTGGGCGAGGTCGCCCGCAAGCTAGACCGGCACTGAGGTGAGCCAGTTCCTGTTCCTCGGCGCGGTCTCCTGCGCCCTCGCCAGCGCCTTCTTCTGGCTGCTCGCGGTGCGCTCGGGAGACAGGACCCTCGCCTGGATGACGGCCGCAGCCACTGTAGCGTGCTGCGTAGCGGCTTTTTTCCTATTGAGGATGCTTTAACCTTCCGAGCTGTCGAGAGGCTCACAACCCGGGAAGACCGAAGAGCCGAGCGAACTCGGCGTAGGCGTCCTTTTCGTCGCCCTCCGACCTGATCCCGACGTACACCACCTCGGCTATCTGCTCGCCGTTTTCCAGCGTGAGCAGTCGCCAAATGATCCGATAGCGACCGCTATGGATACCACGAAAGCCCTGTAGAGGTTTCCGGAGCGGATATCCAGCGCTCGCAGGCGCGGCCTCTATGGTTTGCATTTTCCGGACCGCCTGCTTCTGGATGTTGGGCGGCAACTCCAGCAGGCTCTCGACGCCGGTCCTGCTGACCAACAGCTTCCGTCTAGGGTTGTGCCCCTTCAACGTCTTCTACCTCCGGGATCATGCCCTCGACCTCGGAGAGCGAGTAGGTTCGCTCCGGATCTTCGCCGGAGGACTCTCGCAGGGCGCTCATCGCCCGCTCGTCGCTCAGGATCTTCATAGTTTCGACTTCCCCGACGAGCTCGAGGTAAGCGTCCTGAAGCCGGCGGAAAACATCGGCGCTGATCACAAGGGCCTCGCGGCCCTTCGTTCCTTTGATGATGAACGTGCGCCCCTTCTCGACCTCCTCGAGGACGCGGGCTATCTCGCCCCTGGCCTCGGCAACACCGAGCACCTCAGGGAGCTTCAACATGTGTGCTCCTTTCCAACAAACCGATCCTCGATTTACCGCGCGAGTCCACGTCACCCCGATTACCCCTCGGGTAGGGTAGCGCGCTCGGTCAGACGCGCGCCCCGATCGACCGCTCGGGTAGGCGTGAAAATATCGTACACAGTTTTGTACAAAATGCAAGCCTTTATTCTCCGTGTCTACCTACTGAACGCGTCCACCCGATCGCACCTGGGCACCCAGATGGCTTCGTTTGACGCAAAAGCCGAGATGCTACCCGTTAAGCGCGCGTGGAAGAACCGCTCCCCCGTTCGGGCATCGGCCACGGCTCAACCTCGACTACCTCTGACGGCCCTCGCTCCAGGTACTCGGGGTAGCTGCCTTTGTAGCCGAAGAGCCGGGCGAGGGGCGCGAGGACGGCGAAGAGGACCTTCTGCACGGCGCGCGGGGGCCTGGTCAGGTACATCACGTCCTCGAACTCGCGGGCGTAGAGGGCGACCTGGAGCAGGTTGGGCATGCCTCTGGTGTTGGTCTTGCCGTCCTGGGCGAGGCCGAACATGTTCTTGATCGCCTCCTCGAACCTTCTCCCGGGCGAGATCTCGACGACCACGTGCGCCTCTTCCTCGCCCGCGTTCCACCAGTCGTGCGCCATGCCGGGCGGCACGTGCAGCCGCTTCCCCGGCCCGGCGATGGACTCACGCCCGTCGAGACGGAAGCCCACCTGCCCCCGGACCACCGTGAAAGACTCGCGGATCACCGGGTGTACGTGCTCCCCGACGACGGCCCCGCCGGGACGGACGTAGAGATCGGCCACGAGCAGCTCGCCACCGGACTCCTGCGTGCCTACCCGCACGACCGCCCGCTCGCCGGTCACCGGGTTCTCGATAACGTCTCCCGCCTTCGACATACGATCCCTCTTCACTCTCGACACCGGGAGCATG
This sequence comes from Rubrobacteraceae bacterium, assembly GCA_036258875.1. Lineage (GTDB taxonomy): Bacteria > Actinomycetota > Rubrobacteria > Rubrobacterales > Rubrobacteraceae > JALYGY01. Next base: position 5,355 of record DATACV010000315.1, on the reverse strand, counting down.
ATAACGGCGCGGAGGCGAGGTTGGATCACCCAGACTGCGTATTTTTGCGCTCCGGCCCTCACCGGCGACGGCTGCGCCGCAGGGACGATTGCCGTATAACTACGGCTCGCGTAACGAGAGAGGCGGGAGGTTATTGGGCTCGGCCGAAGACAGGTTGATCGGGGCGCTGGCTGTCGCCGTGGCCGCCTCGATGTGGGGGACGTTGGGCATCTTCGCCAAGCTCCTCTACGCTCAGGGGGTCTCCTTCGAGTCGCTGGTCGCGGTGCGGGCTTCCGTGGGGTGGCTGGCGGTCATCGGGTTCCTGCTGGCGACGAGCGGCGCAGGGGCTCTGAGGGTCGAGCGGCGGGACCTCGCGTTCCTCCTACCTCTGGGGCTCGTCGGAATCGGGGCCTTCTACCTGCTCTACTTCTACACCGTACGCGAGAGCACCGTGGGGACGGCGGCGATACTCCTCTACAGCGCCCCGGCGTTCGTGGTGGTCCTGGCGTGGCTCTTCCTGCGGGAGCCACTGAACGCGACGAAGGTCCTCGGGCTGTTGTTGACGATCGCGGGGATCTCCCTGGTCGTCGGGGCCTACGACCCGGCGAACCTCGAGGTCAGCCCGAAGGTGCTGCTCACCGGCCTCCTCTCCGGGCTGACCTACGGGCTGTATGCGGTCCTGGGCAGGCCCGTGGCCGGCCACCTGAGCCCGCCCGTGATCCTGAGCTACGCCCTGGCATTCGGGTCCGCGCTGCTCGTCGTCGCCGCCCTCCCGACGCTGGACACCCTGGTGGGGCTGCCCGCCACCTCGTACCTGATCCTCCTGATGCTCTCGGTCGTCCACACGACGATCGCCTTCGCGCTCTACACCTTCGGCATCGGGCGCCTCGGCGCCGGGCGGGCGGCGATCGTCGCGACCATCGAGCCCGTAGTGGCGGGGGGCCTCGGGATCGCGCTGCTCGGCGAAGGGCTGACCGCGCTGAAAGCTCTGGGCGCCGGGCTGGTGATCTCCGGCGCGATCCTCGCCCAGGTCAGGGCCGGTAAGGCGCCTCGGGGCGGCCCCGCCCGAGCAGCGCGTCAACGCTGAAGCGGCCCAAGGGCGCCAGAGCGATGTGAAGGCCGAGGATAAGGAGGCCGACGTCCCGGGCGGCGGCTAGCCACAGGTTGCTCGTCTCCCCGGCTGAGGACCCGAAACACCCGCAGTCTATCTCCAGGCTGCGGGCGGCTCCTTGCAGGAGGGCGAGGAAGAAGACGGTAGTGAGAGCGTTCGTCGCCCAGGCCGAGGTCCTGGTGAAGAGCCCGGCGAGCAGGTACAGGCCGAGCAGGACCTCGAGGTAGGGCAGCGCGTGGGCCGAGGCCGAGACGAACCACTCCGGAAGGCCGAGCTCGTAGGTTCGGATCGAGGCCGCTAGAGAGCCGGGGTCGAAGATCTTGGCGGCCCCGGCGAAGAGGAACACGCCGCCGAGCACGAGCCGCGAGACGAGCGTGGCGTATGGGCTCGAAAGAAGCTTACCTACCGCCGAAAACCGCTTTTGGCCTTTGTCCATCAAAACGGTTATAGTACCGCACGCTGGATGCATCAACCGTCGAGGGGATCGCGTGTCGCACAACGCTTCGCCTGCCAAGAAGGGTTCTTCGGGCGCCAACAGGGTAGTCATGCTCGTCCTGGCCGCCTTCACGGCGCTCGTCATCGTCGCCATAGCGGCGCTCGCCGTCTTCAGCACCACAGGCGGAGACGGCGCCCAGAGCTTCACGCCCAACGACGAGGGTCTGATCCCGGTCGGCAAGAAGGCCCCCGCCTTCACCGCCGAGACGGTCGGGGGCGGGAGCGTCGCCGTCGGAGAAGGCGAGGCGGAAGCCACCATGCTCGTCTTCTTCGCGACGTGGTGCCCGCACTGTCAGGACGAGGCCCCGGTCATGAGCGAGCTCGAGAGCCAGTACGACGGCCTGCGGATGGTCATGGTCGGCATAGACGGGGAGGACGACCCGGAGAAGGTGCGGCGGTTCGTCGAGGAGTACGGCATCGAGAGCCCGGCGGTCTACGAGCCGGAGCTGGGGGCCGAGTACGGGGTCTCCGGCTACCCCACGACGTACGTGCTCGACGGGGAGAACCGGGTGGTCGGCGCCCACTCGGGCGAGGCCCCGAGGGAGGTCTACGAGGGCTGGATCGAGGAGGCCCTCTAGCGTGAAGGAGACGCCATGCCAATAGAGTTCAAGGCCGGCGGTTCGGGCTACACCCTGGGGGTCGAGGAGGAGCTCCACGTCGTCGACGCCACGACCGCCGAGCTCGCCCCCAAGATCGAGGAGATCATGGCGCGCCTGCCCGAGGACCTGGCGGAGTTCGTCTCCTACGAGCTCTTCCAGTCCGTCCTGGAGATCAAGACGCCCGTCTGCCAGACCGCGGCCGAGGCCGAGAGGCACCTGCGCGAGCTGAGGGGCAGGATCGCCTCGTGGGCCGCCGCCGCCGACGCTTCCTTGGCCGCCGCCGGCACCCACCCGTTCTCCCGCTACCGCGACCAGAAGGTCACCGACCAGGAGCGCTACACGAAGGTTATAGAGACCCTGCGCTGGGTCGCCGAGCGGGAGGTGATCTTCGGCCAGCACGTCCACGTCGCCGTCCCCGGCCCCGAGGAGTGCATCCAGGCCCACAACCGCCTCTCGGAGTACGCGCCGCTCCTGCTGGCCCTCTCGGCGAACTCCCCCTACTGGCAGGGGATGGACACGGGCTACGAATCAACCCGCGTGAAGATCTTCGAGACCTTCCCCCGCGCGGGGATGCCCCCCGCCTTCCCGGACTACGCGTCGTTCGAAGCCTACGTGGACCTGATGGTCGAGGCCGGGGCCATGGACGACTACACCTTCTGCTGGTGGGACGTCAGGCCCCACCCGAAGATAGGCACGATAGAGCTGCGCATCCCGGACACCCAGACCAGCCTGAAGCCCGCGGTCGCCCTTACGGCCCTTACCCAGTGCCTCGTCGCCCGCTCCCTGGAGGAGGGGGCCCCGCAAGGCCCCTACGACCGCGAGTTGGCCATAGAGAACAAGATGCGCGCCGCGCGCCACGGCATGGACGCCGCCCTCTACGATGCCGGCGAAAAGGTCACCGTCTCGGCCCGCGACCTGGCCCGCACCCTCGTCGAGCAACTCCGTCCCATAAGCCAGGATCTCTCCTGCGAGAACGAGCTGATGAACGTCCTGGAGATAGTCGAGGGCGGAACCGGCAGCCAGCACCAGCGCCGCACCTACGAAGAGAGCGGCGACTTTCTGGACGTCGTCGCGTTCCTCATAGAAGGGACTCGCCCGGCGCTCGCCGAAGAACAGAGCTGAGTAGCCTTCAGCGGTCAGCTATCAGCTTCTGGCCTACGTCACTCCCCGCGGTCTACGGCGTACCAGACTACGTCGTTGCCCCGCCAGCGGGTCATGCCCCGCAGGGTCAGCCCCGCCTTCTCGGCGACCCGCCGCGAGGCCGCGTTCGCGGGTTGGATGATGCTGATGATACGCTCCAGACCCAGCTCCTCGAAGCCGTAGCGCATGCTCGCTACCGCGCCCTCCGTGGCTAGTCCTCGTCCCCAGTAAGCGGGTTCGAGCCGCCATCCTACTTCGGTCTTGTGCTCGCCCTCGGACCATTCGTCTTGGTGGAGCAGCCCGACAAAGCCGATGAACGCGCCGGAGGCTTTATGCTCCATCGCCCACAACCCGAAGCCACGCTCCTCCCAGTGGCGTACGAAGCGTGAGATCTGCGCCTCGCTCTCCTCCCTGGTGAGAGGCGCACCGCCCCCGATGTAGCGCATGACTTCGGGATCGGCGCAGAGGCGCACGTAGGGTTCCAGGTCCTCGTCTCGCCACCCGCGCAGCAGGAGCCGCCGAGTCTCGACCGTGTTTACTTCTCTTGGCTGAAAGCTGATGGCTGACCGCTGAAGGCTCTTACTCTTCGAACCCCAGGCTCCAGGCGCGGTCCAGGTCGTAGTTCGAGTAGGCGCGGAAGGCCACCATCGTCTCGGTGCGGGCGACGCCGGGAACCTGGGCTATCTTCTCGGGGACTATCTCGGCGAGGCTCTCGAAGTCCGGGATGCGGACCATCACGACGAGGTCGTAGGGGCCGGTCACGGAGTAGGCCTCGGTGACGCCCTCTATGCCCAGCATCGCCTGGGCCGCCTCCTGGACCCTCTCCCCCTCCGTTCGCACGAGCACGATCGCCGTTACCACCCCGGCCCTCCCCTACATCCCAAAGGTCACAGTCCCGGTGAGGGTGTTGTTGTTGGGGTTCTCCTCGTACTTGACGGGGCCGGCCTCGACGGTGACCTCGGCGGTCTCGTCCAGCTCGCCCGGCAGGAAGCCCCCCACCTCCACCGTGGCCGCCCCGCCGTTTTCCCGCATCTGGCCGATGGTCGCCGTCTGCGCCTGGCGCTCGGCCCTGGTGTTGAGGATGACCTCGACGTCGACGTTCGTCTCGGTCACCTCGCCGCCGTTGACTACGGTGACGTGGAACACGGGTTCGTCCGCGCCCGTCAGGACGACGTTCCCGTCCTGGTAGAGGGGCTGCCCGGCGACCTCTACGGCCGAGATCTGCACGCCGTGCAGGGCGTTCGGGTCGTCGCGGGCGGCGCCTACGGCCGCTGGCGCGACCCTGAAGCCTATCTCCTCGTAGTCCATGAAGGGCTCCGGCTCGCTCAGGTAGCTCTGGTCGCGCTGCTGGCCCGTCTGCTCGAGGGCTTCCTGAACCTCAGGGAGGTAGTGGTTCCTGACGATGCCGTCGCTGAGGCGGAGGTCTTCTACCGCCGTGGCTAGCGTACCCTGGAAGCCGTCGGCGTCGCCCGCCCCTTCCGCGATCTGCTGCGTCGCCCTGGCCCTGATGCCCAGAGCGCTGACCAGGTAGTGGTGGGCGTCGTCGAAGCCGGGGGGCACCTCCCCGTTGGTCAGGGCCTGGACGTACTGATCGTCGGCCTCCTGGGCCACGCTCTGCAAGGCCCCCGCGTCGAGCCGCGCCGGGTCCCCGTTCGCCCTCTGAAGGGCGCCCTGGAGCGTCTCGTTGCCCATGTTCGAGGAGGTGCTCAACTGGCTGTCCGCGTTGGTGACGTACTTGCGCACCTGGGTCGCCTCCTGGGTAGCCACGCACCCCCGGGCGACGAAGAAGATAAACCCGAAGGCCGCCACGAGGAGCAGGACCGAGCCCAGCATCGTCAGCCAGGCAGGGAGCGCCCTCTCCCGGCGCTTCCTCGGGCGGCGGGGCTGCGACCTCTTGGGTCGCCCCGAGGGCCTCGCGCGGCGAGACTTCGGGGCGGACCTGTGGGATCTACGGTCTATGCGTGCCCCCTAAGCGGTGTGGGCGAGGGGGGACTCGAACCCCCACGGCCTCTCGGCCACTAGACCCTGAAC
>DATACV010000314.1:0-2882 GCA_036258875.1 Rubrobacteraceae bacterium | reverse complement strand
CTGAACGGCAAACCCATACGTCCGGCGAAGGTTGTGGTTGCGAGACAGGGTTAGGGTATGGAGACGAAGGACCTCTACAAGGTTCTGGGGGTAACCAGGGGTGCGTCGCAGGAGGAGATCCGGCGCTCCTACCGCAAGCTGGCGCGCGAGCACCACCCCGACGCGAACCGCGACGACAAGGGTGCCGAGGAGCGCTTCAAAGAGATACAGCACGCCTACGAGATCCTCTCTAACCCCGAGAAAAGGCGGCAATACGACGAGGGACCACGCGCCTTCTTCGGCGGCGCTGGGAACGCCGGAGGGGGACCCGAAGGGGGCGCCCGCGCCGCCGACTTCTCCGACCTCTCGGATCTCTTCGGCGGCTTCGGCGGCCTGGGGGATATCTTCGGGGCCTCCACCAGGACCAGGGAGACCTCGCGCAAGGGACAGAACATAACAGCAAACGTCAACTTGAGCTTCAACGATGCCCTCCAGGGCATCACGACGCGGGTTCGCGTGCCGGTGGAGGAGGCGTGTGGGGACTGCCGGGGCACGGGGGCTGCGCCGGGGACCTCGCCGCGGACGTGCCCGGAGTGTGGGGGACGTGGGGTGAAGAGCAGGGACCAGGGGTTCTTCGCGTTCTCGGAGCCGTGCGCGCGGTGCGGGGGGGAGGGCACTATCGTCGAGAAGCCCTGTCCCACGTGTTCGGGGAGCGGCAGCGTGCGCAGGGCGCGGCAGGTCACGGTAAGGATACCGGCCGGGGCCAAGGACGGGATGAAGATCCGGGTCCCCGGCAGGGGCGGCGGCGGCAAGAGGGGTGGGCCTGCCGGGGACCTGTTCGTGGTGACGCGGGTGGCCGAGCACCCGGTCTTCAAGCGGCGGGGGGACGACTTCGTGGTCGAGGTGCCTGTCAGCTTCGTCGAGGCTGCGCTCGGCGCGCGGATACAGGTCCCGCGGCCTGGCGGCGGGACGGTGACGTTGAGGTTGCCGGCGGGCACCCAGGACGGCAAGCAGTTCAGGGTGCGCGGGGCGGGGGCGCCCAAAGCCCGGTCGCGAAGCGGGGAGAAGGGGGACCTCATAGTGCGGGCTCGGCTCGTGGTGCCCAAGAAGCTCAAGAAGCGGGAACGGGAGATACTCCAGGCACTCGCCGATGAGAGGGACGAGGACGTCAGGGGAGAGCTCTTCAAGAAGGTGGGATCGTGAGTCTGCGCAAACGGCCGGTGTTCATGATCGGGATTGCCTCCGAGCTTATCGGGGTGCACCCGCAGACCTTGAGGATGTACGAGCAGAAAGGTCTGCTGCGTCCGCGCAAGAGCATAAAGAACACGCGGCTGTACTCCCAGGAAGACGTCGAGCTCGGGCGCTACATCCAGAAGCTCACCCAGGAGATGGGGATGAACCTCGCCGGGGTCAGGAAGGTGCTCGACCTCGATCGGCGCATAGCCCGCCTCGAGGCCGAGAACCGGGAGCTGCGCGAGGAGTTGCGAGAGAAGAAGCTCGAGCACGAGCAGGCAGTCGCCGAGGTGCACCGCAGCTACAAACGAGAGATCGTGCTGCTACCGCGCGGCGAGCTCGCGCGCAGCGGCCGGGTCCGGAAGGGAAGATAGATGGCCGAGACCATGCGCTGCTACCGGCACCCGGAGAGGGAGACCAGGGTCTCGTGCGCCACGTGCGGGCGCCCCATCTGTACCGAGTGCATGGTGCAGACCGAGGTCGGGATCAAGTGCCCCGACGACGCCCGGATGCCGCGCGGGGCGCGGGCTGGGGTCATGAAGGGGAACCAGGTCGCCAGGAGCCTCCTCGCAGGGGTCGCGGTCGCGTTGCTCGGCGTCCCCGTCGTCTACGCCATATTCGAGATCGGGTTTTTCTCCCTGATACTGTCGGCGTTGGCGGGTTTCGGTGCCGGGACGCTCGTACACCGGGCGGGGGGACGCAACGGTGGTCCTCTCGCCATGGCCATCTCCGGCGTAGCGGTCGCTGCGGCGTACGCGCCGTTCCTCGTTCAGGCCCTCCCCGCGGGTAACGTCATGCGTCTCCTGGCGGTGCTCGTCGCCGTCGGCTTCGCCGTCTACAACAGCCGCTGAGAGGTGTAGCGTGGACCTGAACAGATTCTCCCAGAACGCCCGCGAGGTCTTGGACGTGGCCACCGCCGTCGTGCGGCGGGGCAGGTCCAACCAGCTTGGCACCGAGCACCTCTTGCTCGGGCTCCTGGCGCAGCAGGGTGGCGTGGTCCACCGCGTCTTCGAGGAGCTCGGTCTCGACCTCGGGCTCGCCCAGGCCAAGACCAACGACGCCATAAGGCGCAACGACCTCTCCCGCTCGCGCACGAGCGGGGAGAGGATCCAGACCACCCACAACGCGCGCAACGCGCTCAGGATCGCCGACGAGGAGGCCGAGAGGAGCGCCAGCGACCACATCGGCACCGAGCATCTCCTGCTGGGCCTCGTCCTCGTGGAGGAGGGCACCGCCGCCGGCGTGCTGCGCGAGGTCGGGCTCACCGAGGCGGACCTCAGGCGCGCGCTCGGCAGGGTGAGGGGGGAGGCGGCTCTGGGCGAAGACCCGGACAGCCTGCTCGGCAAGCACGGCCGCAACATCACGAAGCTGGCGCGCGAGGGCAAGCTCGACCCCGTCGTGGGCCGCGACGAAGAGATAAAGCGGATGTTCCAGATACTGTCCAGGCGCACCAAGAACAACCCCGCGCTCATCGGCGAGCCGGGCGTCGGCAAGACCGCCATCGTCGAGGGGCTCGCGCAGAAGATGGCGAAGGGCTACGTCCCCGAGGCGCTCAAGGACAAGGTCCTCGTCTCGCTCGACCTCGGGTCGCTGGTGGCGGGCACCAAGTTCCGCGGCGAGTTCGAGGAGCGCCTCAAGGGCGTCATAGACGAGGTCAAGAGCTCCTACGG
>DATACV010000313.1:0-17180 GCA_036258875.1 Rubrobacteraceae bacterium | reverse complement strand
AAGGCCTCGTTCGCGTCTACCCAGAGCTCCGCTTCCGAGAACCGCGCCACCGCCCGTACCGTCTCGACGTCCTCCCATCCCCCCACCTTCATCTTGAGGATCGGGAAGGAGGAGAGCCTCTTCGCCTCCTCGACGGTGGTCTCCGGCTCGGCTATCCCCAGGGTGTAGGCGCTCGTGGGCTCGGGTCGGGCGAGGCCCAGGAGCCTGTAGAGGGGGATGTCGAGCCTCTTCGCGGCTAGGTCGTGTAGCGCCGAGTCCAGAGCGGCACGCGCCGTCGGGGGGAGGTGGGAGTTGCTCGCGAGGGTTCCTTCGATGTCCCACGGGTCCGGGACCTCCACGCCCTCCAGCGCCTCCGCCACGCCGCCGGCGCTCTGGCCGTAGTAGCGCGTGGGGGCGGCCTCGCCCCTGCCGACGGCGCCCCCCTCCTCGAGCTCGAGGACCACGCGCTCGAAGGCGTCCGATGCGCTGCGGGCGATGGCGAAGGTGCGCTCGGTGCGCACCGTCGCGGTCCGGACCCTCGTCTCCAACCTCGCGCTCCCCTCTCTCGTGAGAGCCGCATTGTAGCGGCAGTGGGCGCGCCCGTCCGGGCGCCCCTCCCGCCGGAGGCACGTGTTAAAAATGGGTTAAAACCGTGAAGCAGCGGCGGGCAGAACTTATACTTCGGTTGCTTCGGCCTGACGACGAGGAGAGGGCTTGTTTTGGAAGCGAGCACGGCAGAGATCCTGATAGTCGAGGACGACGAGGTCATCACGGGCACCCTCGCCTACAACCTCTCCCGCCAGGGCTTCGGGGTCAAGGCGGCCACGACGGGCGCCGAGGCCTTGAGGCTGGCGAGGAAGATGAGGCCTGACCTGATCCTCCTCGACGTCATGCTCCCCGGCGAGTCGGGCATCGAGGTCTGCGAGCGCATCCGCGAGCGCGACCAGGAGGTGGTGATCGTCATGGTCACCGCCAAGGACGCCGAGGAGGACAAGGTCCGCGGCTTCGAGGTAGGAGCAGACGACTACGTGACCAAACCCTTCTCCATGAAGGAGCTCGTCGCCCGCATAAACGCCAACCTGAAGAGGAGCGAGACCGGCCAGCGCGGCAAGATCCTCGAGGCTGGCGACCTCCAGCTCGACACCAAGAACTTCACGGCCCGCATCAAGGGCGAGCCGCTGGACCTGCGCCTCAAGGAGTTCGAGCTACTCGCGGCGCTCGCCTCCTCTCCCGGGGAGCTCAAGAGCCGGGAGGAGTTGGCGAAGGAGGTCTGGGGCCACGCGGGCGTCGGCTCCTCGCGCACCATAGACGTCCACATACGCAGGATCCGGGCCGCCCTGGAGGAGAGGTCCTCCTACCGCTACATCCACACAGCCCGCGGCCTCGGCTACCGCTTCGAGGCGAAGGACGCGGTGGGCGCCGCGGAGCCGTCGAAGTAGGGCCGTGTGCTGGAGCGGCGCGAGGAGGCCGGCCACGTAAGCCCCGACGAGCTGCGCCGGGTCAACAAGATCCGGCGCGACTTCGTGGCCAACGTCTCCCACGAGCTGAAGACCCCCGCGACCAGCCTCAGGCTCCTCGCCGAGAGCTTGGAGGAGACCATAGAGGAGGACCCCGTCCAGGCCCGGCTCTTCGCCGCGCAGCTCAAGAAGGAGACCGAGAGGCTCTCGCACCTGATCACCGACCTCCTCGACCTGACGCGCCTCGAAAGCCAGGAGGGGGTCGAGAACCCCGTCCCCGTGGACGTGCGCAGCGTCCTGATGACCGTGCTCGCCCGCATGCGGCGGGTCGCCCGCAAGAAGAACATCACCCTGCAGTGGAAGCGCTTCGGCAGGGCCGACCAGTACACTGTACGCGGCGACGAGACGCTCCTGACCTCCATGTTCACCAACCTGGTGGATAACGCCGTGAAGTACACCCCGCCGGGGGGGCGGGTGGAGGTCACTGGCGGCTTCGAGGGCGGAGAGATCGTGATCCGGGTCTCAGACACCGGTATAGGCATCCCCGAGGGGAAGCTGCCGCGCATCTTCGAGCGCTTCTACCGGGTGGACAAGGCGCGCTCCAAGGAGACCGGCGGGACGGGGCTCGGGCTCTCCATAGTCAAGCACACCGCCGAGAACCACGGCGGCCGGGTGACCGTCGAGAGTACTCTAGGCGAAGGCTCCACCTTCACCGTCTACCTGCCGCGCGGCTAGACGCCCCCAGGCGACGCTGGCCTTTGCGTGGCTCGCGGGGCACTCTTCGCGTAAAATATGCATCTTGTAAGACGTAGGGGGCAAGCGAGGCGTGCCGCGTGACCGATCACGAGACCGGACCGGGCAGCGCGGGATGCACGCGAGAAGCAAGAGGAAGAGATGACGATAGCGCGCAAACTGTGGCTGGGATTCGGAATCTTGATCCTGCTCTTTCTCGTAGCCGGGTTCATCATCTTCTTGAGTGGGCGGGCGACACAGGTCGCCTACGACGAGATAGCCAACGTCGAGGAGCCCACCCGCGCCGCCTCGTTCGAGATGGAGATCAACACGGTCGAGATAAGCCGCGACGTGCTGCTGTACCTGGACACCGGGGACCCGCAGCACAGGGAGAAGTTCGCCGACGACAGGGCCGACTTCGACAGGGCCAAGGCCCGCTACGACGAGCTCGTCGACACCCCCGTGGGGAGAGAACACGCGGCCCGAATAGACGCCCTCTACGGGGACTACGTCGCGGTGGGCGAGGACCTGATAGACAGGAGGGAGGAGGCGGGGGGCGTAAACGAGTCCATCCAGCACGACCTCCAACGTTTCGACGACCTGGAGACGGAGCTGGACGACGTTCTGGACGAAGAGGTGCAGCCGTGGTCGAGCCGCCAGCTCATCGAGGCGGAGAACGAGGCGAACGCGGCAATCCGGGACGTCTACGTGACCATCGTCGCGCTGGTCCTCGCCGGCCTCCTCGCCGGCCTCCTGGCGGCGACCCTCATAAGCCGTGGGTTCATCAGCTCTATTTACAAGCTGAAGGAGGGGGCGGACAGGGTCGGACGGGGAGAGCTCGACCACAGGGTCGAGCTGGACACCTCCGACGAGTTCGGTGCGGTGGCAACCGCCTTCAACGACATGCTCGACCGGCGCCGCGAGGCCAGCTTGGCGCTCCAGGAGAGCGAGGAGCGGTTCCGGGGCCTCTCGGACGCCACCTTCGAGGGGATAGCCATCAGCGAGGACGGGAGGATCATCGAGACGAACCGCGCCTTCGCCGAGCTGTTCGGCTACGAGCCCCCCGAGGTCGTGGGCATGACCGCTAGCGACGTTATAGCGCCCGAGTCCCGCGAACAGGTGGCGCGGAACATCGCCTCCGGCGTCGAGGAGCCCTACGAGGCCGTGGGGCTCAGGAAGGACGGCTCGCGGTTCGACGCGGAGATCCGGGGCAAGGCGTCATCGTACAGGGGCCGCGCCGTCCGGGTAACGGCGCTGCGCGACGTGACCGAGCGCAAGCGGGCGGAGGCCAGGGTAAGGGAGGCCGAGGAGCGCTACCGCACCCTCGTCGAGCAGGTCCCGGCGGTCATCTACGTCCAGCAGGCCGCTGGAGGGGGTTCAGGAGGGTCCAGCCCGACGGTCTACGCGAGCCCGCAGATCGAGGATCAGTCTGGCTACCCGCCGCGGGCCTTCGAGGAGGACCCCGAGCTCTGGATCAAGCTGCTCCACCCTGACGACAGGGAGCGGGTTTTGGCCGAGGACGCGCGCACCGACGAGACAGGCGAGCCCTTCAAGGTGGAGTATAGGCAGATCCGCCGGGACGGGAGGGTCGTCTGGATCCGGGACGAGGCTTACCTCGTGCGCGACGATGAGGGGAACCCGAGCTACTGGCAGGGCATCCAGATCGACATAACGGAGCGCAAGGAGGCCGAGGAGGCGCTCAAAGAGAGCGAGGAACGCTACCGCCTGGTGACCCGCGCCACTAACGAGGTGATCTGGGACAACGATCCTGCTACGGGTAAGCAGGTGTGGGACGGCGCGATAGAGGCGATGTTCGGCTACTCGCCGGAGGAGATCGGAGCCGACGAGCAGTGGTGGGAGGAGAGGATACACCCGGAGGACAGGGAGCGGGTGCTCTCCGGAGTCGGCGCCGTGGTCGAAGGGAGCGGGGAGGGGTGGTCCCACGAGTACCGCTTCCGGCGTGCCGACGGCGGCTACGCCACGGTCACGGACCGGGGGTACGTGGTGCGCGGCGAAGAAGGCGAGCCGGTGCGCCTGGTCGGCTCGATGATGGACGTCACGGAACGCAGACTGGCCGAGGAGAGGTTCAGGCAGCTCTTCAACCAGTCTGTGGACGCCCTGTTCGTCCACGACGCCACGGGTAGGATCGTGGACTGTAACGACGAGGCGAGCCGGTCGCTCGGCTACGATCGGGAGGAGCTCCTCTCGATGCGGGTACAGGACCTGGCTACGGACCTGGTATCCGACCGGGAAGGCTCCCCCCCGACGGAGCCCACGCTCTGGCAGCGCGCGCTCTCGGGTGAGCCGGGCAAGGTCGCGGGCATCCACCTGGGCGAGCACCGGCGCAAGGACGGCACGGTCTTCCCCGTGGAGGTGTACGTCGGCTCTGTGGACTACGGCGGGGAACGAATGATCTTCGCCTCGGCCCGCGACATCACCGAGCGCGTGCGCGCGGAGGAAAGGCTGCGGCAAGCCGAAGAGAGATACCGCACGCTGGTGGAGCAGTTACCGGCCGTCACCTTCATCGACCGGGCTGACGGCTCTGAGGAGTCCCTCTACGTCAGCCCGCAGATAGAGGCGATGCTCGGCTACACCCCCGAGGAGTGGATAGCGGGCAGGCTGTGGCGGGAGCGCCTCCACCCAGACGATCGGGAGCGGATCGCCGCCTCCGACGAGCGCTTCGAATCCCACGGGGGTCGGGTAGACGAGGAATACCGACTCCTGGCCAAGGACGACTCGGTGGTATGGGTAAGGGAGGAGACGGTGCTCGTGCGGGGCGAGCGGGGCGAGCCTCTGTACGTGCAGGGCATCATGACCGACGTGACGGGGCGCAAGGGGGCCGAGGAGCGCTTGCGGAGCGCCGAAGCGAGGTATCGCACGCTCATCGAGCAGATGCCGGCGGTTACCTACCTCCAGGAGATAGGGAGCCCGGATGCCGCGGTGTACATGAGCCCCCAGATAGAAGCCCTGACCGGCTACTCTCCCGAGGAGTGTCAGGACCCGGATCTCAGGTTCCATATGGTGCACCCCGACGACCGCGAGAGGATGCAGTCCGAGGACGAGCGGACCGGCGAGCACGGCGAGGTCGTCGCGACGGAGTACCGTGTGATCCGTCGCGACGGACGGATATTGTGGGTGCGTAACGAAGCCGTCATCGTCGAGGACGAGGCGAGTGGTTCCCGCTACTGGCAAGGATTCATGGTCGACATCACAGACCGCAAGAGGGCCGAAGAGGCGCTCAAGGAGAGCGAGGAGCAATACCGCAGGCTGATCGAAACCATCCAGGAGGGCATAGCCTCGATCGCCGATGAGGGCGGCACCATCGACTACTGCAACGAGGCGTACGCCGAGATCCTGGGGCTCACGCCCGAGGAGGTCGTCGGCAGGTCCTTCTTCGACTTCCTGGACGACAAAGAGACGGAGAGGGCGCTCGCGCAGAGAGAGCTGCGCCTAGCGGGCCTGAGCACCCGCTACGAGGTCTGCGTAACGGCGGCCGACGGGAGCAAGAAGGACGTGTCGGCCACGGGCTCCCCCATCTTCAACCCGGATGGCTCCTACGCGGGAGCGGTGCAGACCATCGTGGACGTCACCGAGCGCAAGCGGGCCGAGGAGGAGGCGCGGGAGGCCAACGCCCGCATGGAGCTTCTGCGGATGGTCACGACGGCCGCCAACGAGGTCTCGGACTTCGAGGAGGCGGTGCGGATCAGCCTCGAACTGGTCTGGGCCCACACGGGTTGGCCGGTGGGCCACGCCTATCTGGTCGAGGGAGGATCGAGCGGCGAGGCAGTGGCCACGAACATCTGGCATCTGGAGGACCCGCAGCGGCTCGAGGGCTTCGTGAGGATCACCGAGGGCACCCGCTTCGCTCCTGGCATCGGGCTCTCCGGGCGTGTCCTGGCCAGCAAGGAGCCAGTCTGGATCGCGGACGTCACAGAGGACCCGAACTTCCCCTGGGCGAAGGAGGCGGAGAGCGCGGGCCTCCGCGCCGGCTTCGCCTTCCCGGTTGTCGCCGAGGGTGAGGTGGTGGCCGTGCTGGCGTTTTTCTCGCAGGAGGCCGCGCGGCCGGACGAGCGGTTGATGGGAGATCTGGCCCAGATCGGCCTCCAGCTCGGCCGGGTGGCCGAGCGCCAGCGGGCCGAGGCGAAGCTGGTGGAGGCCAGGGAGGCCGCAGAGGCGGCCAACAGGGCCAAGAGCGAGTTTTTGGCCAACATGAGCCACGAGATCAGGACGCCCATGAACGGCGTCATCGGCATGACCGAGCTCCTGCTCGACACCGGGCTCGACAGGGAGCAGCGCGAGTACGCCGAGGCGATCCAACTCTCCGGCGAGAACCTTATGGTCATAATCAACGACATCCTGGACTTCTCCAAGATAGAGGCCGGGGCGATGCGCCTGGAGACCATAGACTTCGACCTCAGGTCCTTGGTGGAGGACGTGGTGAGCCTCCTGGCCCGCCGCGCTCACGACAAGGGCATCGAGCTGGCGAGCCTGATCTCGCCCGACGTGCCGACGGCTCTGCGGGGAGACCCCGGTCGACTGAGGCAGGTCCTCACCAACCTGGTGGGGAACGCGATCAAGTTCACCGAAGAGGGCGAGGTCGTCGTAAGGGTCGGGCTCGACGGCGAAATGCGGGACAGAGCGGTGGTCCGCTTCGAGGTCTCCGACACCGGCATCGGGATGAGCGAGGAGCAGCGCTCGCGGCTGTTCCAATCCTTCACCCAGGCCGACACCTCGACGACGCGGCGGTACGGGGGCACGGGCCTGGGGCTGGCGATAAGCAAGCAGCTCGTAGACCTGATGGGCGGCGAGATAGGCGTCATGAGCGAGCAGGGGGTTGGGAGCACCTTCTCCTTCGCCGTCCCGTTCGAGAGGCAGCCCGACGACGTCTCCGTCCCGCAAACCCCGCATCTAGCCGAGGTCGGCGGGCTGAGAGCCCTGATCGTCGACGACAACGCGACCAACCGCACGATCCTGCGCGAGCAGCTCTCGTCGTGGGGGATGGCCAGCAGAATGGCCGAGGACGGCCCGGGCGCCCTGGAGGAGCTGCGCCTCGCGGCCGAGGGCGACGAGCCCCACGACCTGGCGATCCTGGACATGCAGATGCCAGGCATGGACGGCATGGAGCTCGCGAGGCGGATAAAGTCCGACCCCTCCATCTCCTCCACCCACCTCGTGCTGCTCACCTCCGTGGGCCGCCAGGGCGAGGGCGAGGAGGCCCGCAGGGCTGGGATCGAAGCCTACCTCACCAAGCCGGTGAGGCAGTCCGAGCTCTACGACGCCCTCGCCACCGTGATGGGCGAGGCGGACAGCGTCCGCAGGGCCGAGACGGCGCTCGTCACCCGCCACAGCCTCCGGGAGCGGAGGGCGGCCGGGCGCAGCCGGGTGCTGGTGGCCGAAGACAACCCCGTCAACCAGAAGGTGGCAGCGAGGATGCTCGAGAACCTGGGCTACCGCGTGGATGTCGTGGGCGACGGCCTGGAGGCGCTCGAGGCGCTCGCGACGACCTCGTACGGGGCGATCCTGATGGACGTGCAGATGCCGCAGATGGACGGCTACGAGGCGACCGCGCGCATAAGGCACCGCGAGGAGGCGGCCGGCGGCGCGGGGCGCGTTCCGATCATCGCGATGACGGCGAACGCGTTGGCCGGCGACCGCGAGAGGGCGCTCGAGGCCGGCATGGACGACTACCTCCCCAAGCCCGTAACGACGGAGGAACTCGACGCGGCGCTGAAGCGCTGGATCTCCGGGGAGCCCGCGGTGAAGCCCGACGGCGAGCCTCCGAAGGAGGAGAGCGACGGCGGCGAACTGCTCGACGCCGCGGTGCTCGCCGGCCTGCGCGAGCTCGGCGACGCGGACCTCGTCGCGGACCTCGCCGGCATGTTCCTCGGCGACGCCGAATCTCGCCTGGCCACGTTGCGCGAGGCCCTGGAGGGCGGCGACGCCGAGGCCCTCGAGCGCACGGCCCACACCCTGAAGGGCAGCTCCGGCAACATGGGCGCCACGAGGATGGCAGCCATATGCGCCGAGCTGCAGGAGATAGGCGCCTCGGGGGACCTGGGACGGGTCCCCGAGCTGCTGGCCCGGCTCGAGGAGGAGTTCTGGCGCGTGCGTCCGGCGCTCGAAGCCGAGGCGTCGAGGGGCTCTTGAAGATCCTCATCGCCGAGGACGACACAGTCTCGCGCACGATACTCAAGCGCGCCGTGGAGAAGTTCGGGCACGAGTGCCTGGCGGCCGAGGACGGGGAGAAGGCCTGGGAGCTCTACCGCGAGACCCCCGACGTGGACGCGATCATCAGCGACTGGATGATGCCGGGCATGGACGGCCTCGAGCTCTGCCGCAAGGTCCGGGACGAGGAGCGCGGCGGGTACACCTACTTCATCTTCCTGACCGCGCTCGGGGACCGCGACCACCTGCTCATGGGCCTCGAGGCCGGCGCGGACGACTACCTCAGCAAGCCGCTCGACCGCGACGAGTTGCAGGTGCGCCTGATCTCCGCCCTCCGCGTCACGCAGCTGCACAGGCGGCTCGCCTTCCAGAACGACGAGCTGGAGACCCTGAACCGCAAGCTCTTCGAGCAGTCGCGCGAGGACCCCCTGACGCGCCTCGGGAACCGGCTGAGGTTGCGCGAGGAGCTCGACGCGCTGCTGGGGGGCGCCGAGCGCTACGGCCACAGCTACTCCGCCGTGCTCTGCGACGTGGATTACTTCAAGCTCTACAACGACCGCTACGGCCACCTGGCTGGCGACGAGGTCCTCCAGAAGGTGGCGAGCACGGTCATCAAGGAGCTGCGCAGCGGGGACACCGCCTACCGCTACGGGGGAGAGGAGGTCCTCATCATCCTCCCCGAGCAGAGCCTGGAGTCGGCGGCCGCCATCGCCGACCGCCTCCGCCGGGCGGTCGAGGATCTCCGGATACCTCACGAGGCGAAGGATCCGCCGGGGGTCGTGACGATCAGCGCCGGCGTCGCCGCCCTCCCGGCCGGGGGCGCCAAGAGCGCCGACGACCTGCTAAAGGAGGCGGACGAAGCCCTCTACCGCGCCAAGCAGTCCGGCCGCAACCGGGTCGCTTCTTGAGGGGGCGGTTCGCGAAGCACCCCTGCTCCCGCTCCCTGGGACCTTCAGCGGCGGTCGCGCCGCGTGCGCCAGAGCACGGTCCTCACCCGCGCGACCAGCTCGTCGGGGGAGAAGGGCTTCGTCACGTAGTCGTCGAGGCCGGTCTCGAGGCCCTCGATGACGTCGTGCTCGCCCTGGCGCGAGGTGAGCATGATGACCGGAAGGGTGGAGAGGGCGCCGTCGGGGCTGCTCCTGATGCTCCGGACGAGCTCCAGCCCGTTCATCCTGGGCATCAGGCTGTCGGTTATGAGGAGGTCCGGAACCTCGCCGCCCACGATGAGGTCAAGCGCCTCCTGGCCGTCCTCGGCCTCCTTCACCTCGTAGCCGAGGCCGGAGAGCTTCGCCACCACTATGCGCCGCACGATGCGGTCGTCGTCGGCCACCAGGACCCTCGAAACGTTCGTATCCAAGAATTCTTTGCCTCGCTAAGTACGTCCAGCTACAGCGACGGTGGGCATAACAGGAAAGTAAGTATAGAACAACGTGCGCGGGAGATATTCGTGCGATGATGCAGGATCTGGGGATCATACTGTGGGCCGCCGTGGTCATGGTCGCCCTGAACCTGGTGATGGTGGCGCTCACGCTCGGAGTCAAGGCCGCACGCTCGGTCAGGAAGCGGCAAACGAAGGCGAGAATCGCGAGACTGGAGACCGCTCTGGACGAGTCGGTCGCCTCAGGCGAGGTCCACCCTGACCTCCGGCGCCTCGGCGACCGGGACCTGGACCTCCTGGCGACCATGATGGTCGACTACCTCTCCTTACTGCGCGGCGCCGAGCGCGAGCGTCTCGTGCGGTTGGCGGAAGAGGCGGGCCTGGTCGGGAGGTACCTCGACAGGCTAGGTTCGCCCGGGCGCTGGAAGAAGGCGAGAGCCGCCGAGAACCTCGGGTACTTCGGCGGGCCCGAGGCCGCTGGCCCCATCGCGAGCCTGCTAGCGCACCGGGACGAGACACTCAGGGCGGTCGCGGCGCGGGCGCTGGCCCGTATCGGGACGCCCGAGGCCGCCGGGACGCTGGCACAGACCCTCAACGACCCCTCGGAGCTCACCAGGCTACGGATGGCCGAGAACCTGGAGCGTATCGGACTCCTGGCTGTCGGGGCGCTGGCGGAAACCCTCCGGCACGGCAACCCTCCGGCGCGGGTGCTGGCCGCGCGGGTCATCGGCAACCTGCGGGCCTTCGAGGCTCGCCCGGCGTTGCGCGAGGCGATGCTCGACGGGGAGTTCCCAGACCTGCGTGCCCAGGTGGCGCTCGCGCTGGGCAAGATCTCGAACCCCGACGACCTCCCCGTGCTCCTCGAGGCCGCGGCGGACCGCGCCTGGCCGGTGAGAGCCCAGGCCGCCAGCGCCCTGGGCCTCATCGGGGATGTCTCGACCATCCCGACCCTGCAGAAGCTGACGGTGGACCGGGAGTGGTGGGTGCGGCTCAACGCCAGCGGGGCTCTGGCCAACATGGGTCCGACCGGGGAGAAAGCCCTGGCCAGCCTCCTGGAGGGCGAGGACCGTTACACCCGCGACCGGGCCGCGGCGACCCTCGAAGAGCGCGGCATCGTCCGGCGGGCGGTGGGCGAGCTCGCCGCCCCTGGCGAGAAGGGCGCGGGGGCACGGGCCATGATCCGGGCGATGGTCAGGGCCGGGGCCGTCAGGTACCTGGAGCGCCTCGCCAGGACCTTTCCGGACGAGCGAGCGCGCGATGCCCTCCGGCGCACGATGAGGGAGGCGCGTGAGTCCTAGCGACCTCATTCTCTCCGTCAACTACTTCGTGCTGGGCTACTTCCTGGTCATAAACGCCGTCTACGTGGTCTTGTACGTGATCTCCTTCGCCGAGATAGCCGACTACGTGCGGCGCGAGATGTTCTCTGGCTTCTCGGAGCTCTTCACCTCCAACTACGCCCCGCCCGTCTCGGTGATCGTGCCCGCCTACGACGAGGAGGCCACGATAGCAGAGAGCGTACGCTCGTTCCTGACGCTCCGCTACCCCCTGCACGAGGTCGTGGTGGTCAACGACGGCTCCAAAGACGACACCCTTGAGGTCCTCATGCAAGAGTTCGGCCTCTACGAGTCCGACCAGCCGATGCGCAGGCAGCTCGAGACCGCCCCTCTGCGCGGGGTCTACACCTCGCCAACCGAACGCCTGATCGTCGTGGACAAGGTGAACGGCGGAAAATCCGACGCCCTCAACGCCGGCATCTGCGCCGCCAGCTACCCGCTGGTGTGCTGCCTGGACGCCGACATCATCCTCGAGGAGGACGCCCTCCTGCGGGTGGCCCGCCCGATGATAGAGTCCAGCGACGTTGCAGCCGTCGGGGGCATCATCCGAGTAGCCAACGGCTGCGAGTTCGAGAAGGGCCGCATCGTGGAGGTGAAGACGCCCCGCAAGCCTCTGCCCACCTTCCAGGTAGTAGAGTACCTGCGGGCATTTATCGCGGTTCGCACCGCCTGGAGCAAGTTGAACTGTCTCCTCATCATCTCCGGGGCCTTCGGGATGTTCCGCCGGCGCGACCTGATCCTGGCCGGCGGCTACTCCGACGATACCGTGGGCGAGGACATGGAGCTGACCACCCGCATACACCGCGTCCTGCGCGAGCACGACCGCAGGTACAAGATCTCCTTCGTCCCCGACCCGATAGCCTGGACGGAGGTGCCCGATACCCTGCGGGTGCTGCGGCGCCAGCGCGACCGCTGGCACAGGGGCCTCATAGACACCCTCTTCCGGCACCGCAAGATGCTCTTCAACCCTCGCTACGGTTCGGTCGGTCTGGTCGCGATGCCCTACTTCCTCCTCTTCGAGTTCCTCGGGCCCGTCATCGAGCTCGTCGGTTACGTCGCTTTCGCCGCCGCCCTGGCGCTCGGGGTCATAAACTGGACGTTCGCCCTGGCCTTCTTCCTCGCGGCCGTGGGCCTCGGGGTCCTGCTCTCGACGGCGGCGGTCTTTCTGGAGGAGTTGCGCCTGGAGCGCTATCCAAGGTGGCGGGACCTGATCAAGCTCACCCTCTACGGCGTCCTGGAGAACTTCGGCTACCGGCAGCTGAACACCGTGTGGCGGGCGATAGCCATAGTATCCTTTCTGCGCAGGAACTCCGCCTGGGGCGCCATGGAACGTAGAGGCTTCAGGACCCGCGGGGAGGCGGGTTAGGCTCTGCGGCGACGTGATCCGCCATGAAGCTTCGACCGTAGGAGCGAGACGTGTACCAGCACTACGAGAGGAGGGAGAGACCCGGCCGCAGGGCTCGCCTCCTGCGCCTGCTGGCCGTCATAGGAGCGGCCGCAGCCATACTGGTGGCCGCGCTGGTGTTCCTGAGGTCTGAGAAAGTCGAGCGGCCGGTCGCCGAGGCGGATGGCATCAAGCGGGTCTCCACCGTGCGCGACGCCCACCTCGCCGTCTATGAAGGAGGCGAGTGGAAGACGCAGTTCTGGAACGGGATAAACATGGGCGACACGCTGCCGGGCCACTCGCCCGGGGAGCTGGCGCCGACCAGGGAGGACTACCTGCGCTGGTTCCCGCAGATGACGGACATGAACGTGGACTTCTTGAGGGTCTACACGATCCTCGAGCCGGAGTTCTACGAGGCCCTGGCGGATTACAACGCCGACCGGGAGGATCCGTTGTTGCTCATGCAAGGCATCTGGTCACCCGAAGAGGAGCTCATTGGGGAAGACGAAGCGGGCAGAGACGCCTACACACCGGAGATCTCGCAGGAGTTCAGGCACGAGATCCGGGACGCCGTCCACGTCGTGCACGGGGATGCCGACCTCCCCGAGCGCCGCGGCCACGCGAGCGGCCACTACAGGACCGACGTCTCCGAGTACCTGCTCGGCTGGATGGTCGGGACCGAGTGGTATCCGTACGCGGTCGAGGCGACGAACCAGGCCAACGGCGAGATGGCGCCGTATTCCGGCGAGTACTTCCGCGCGACGGAGGACGCTAGGCCGTTCGAGAGCTGGCTGGCCTGGATGCTTGACACGCTGGCGGAGGAAGAGATGGAGTACGGCTGGCAGCATCCAGCCTCCTTCACCAACTGGCCCACCACCGATCCTCTGACCCACCCGAACGAGGCCAACCCGAAAGAGGACCTGGTACCGGTGGATCCCATGAACGTCACCCCCACGCCGGCGTGGGAGGCGGGTTACTTCTCACAGTACCACGTCTACCCGTACTACCCGGACTTCATGCGCTTCGAGCAAGACTACCTGACCTACCGGGACGCCGAGGGCGAGGTGGACCCCTACGCCGGGTACCTCGACGAGCTGCGTGCCCACCACGAAGGCATACCGCTAATTATCGGCGAGTTCGGCCTGCCCACCTCGCGCGGCATGGCTCACCGCGGGCCCCTCGGGCGCGACCAGGGATACCACACTGAAGAGGAGCAGGGCAGGATGTTAGTGGGTATGCTCGACGCAATACGCGAGGAAGGCTTCGACGGGGGCATCGTCTTCGCCTGGCACGACGAGTGGTTCAAGTTCACCTGGAACACCATCGAGCTGGAGTTGCCGGGCGATCGCCGGGACAGGTGGCGCAACCGCCTAACCAACGAGGAGAACTTCGGCGTGCTCGCCATGGAGGCAGGCGAGAGCCCCGAGGAGACGGTCTTCGTGGACGGCGAGACCGACGACTGGGACCGGCGTACCGGCGCCCCCCGGGGTCTGGGTGGCGCGATCGAGTGGATCTCGGACCGCGCCACGGGACAGGCGCTCCGGGCCGAGAGCCGCCGCTACGGTGACTTCGACCTCACCGTCTCGCACGACGAGGCCTACCTCTACCTACTCCTGGAGAAGCACGAAGGAGGGTGGAACCTGGAGGAGGAAGAGCTCGACGTCGGCTTCGGCACGCTCGGTGGCGGCAGTCCCACGGCCGACCCTGCGCCGGGGCTCACCTTCCCCGGCGGCGGCGTCCAGTTCCTGCTCCAGATGAAGGGCGAGAACGACTCGCGCATCCTGGTCAACAGCGCCTACGACCAGCACACCTGGCTCTACGCCGACCAGCTGAACATGATCCCGGACCCGGACGCCAGCCGGGAGGCTTCGGCGGGGGACTTCCTACCGTGGAGGCTGGCCCTGAGCCGAGAGATCGTGCTGCCGCAGACCAAAGAGAGGGTACCTTTCGAGGAGATCGAGGTCGGCAAGATGCGCCAGGGTATAACAGACTCTTCCCATCCGGACTTCGACAACCTGGCAGACTGGTACGTCAGGGGCGAGGTGCTGGAGATCCGGATCCCCTGGATGCTGCTTGGCTTCACGGATCCGAGCTCCCTCCGGGTGTTGGATTATCCTTACGAGGCGAACGGGTTCGAAGCCATTGGTGCCGAAGGTGTGAGGGTCTATCCTAGCCTCCGCCCGCAAGATGGCGTCCCCAGGAAGCGCGTCGAACCGCTCTTCTACACGTGGGAAGGCTGGGAGCAACCGACCTTCCATGAGCGCAGGAAGCAGTCCTTCCCGATGCTGAGAGAGGCCTTCCGGAACAAGCAGCTGGGCTAGGAAGGCGCCGATCGAAGCGCGCCTAAGAAACCCGGCGTCTCCTCGAGACCTTGGCGCAAGCTCACCTCGGGACGCCACCCGAGGGCGCGGGCGGCCTTCGCGAGGTCGAGGGCGCTCCGAAGCTGCTCGCCGGTTATCGCCGGTCCGTGCTCGGCAGGCAGCGCACACCCGGAGAGCCCCGCCATCGTCTCGTAGAGCTCGTTGACGCTGGTCTCCATACCGGTCCCGACGTTGTACGCGCCGGACGGCACCTCCCCCCGAGCGCCAGGAGGTTGGCCCTGGCGACGTCGCCGGCGTAGACGTAGTCGCGGGTCTGTTCGCCCGAGCCGTTGATGGTGCACCTCTCGCCCGCCGCCAGCCGGCTCGCGAAGATGGCCACGACGCCCGCCTCGCCGTGCGGGTCCTGCCGCGGCCCGTAGACGTTGGCGTAGCGCAGCGCCACGCAGGGGAGACCGTGGTGGGCCTGGTAGAAGCGGAGGTAGCGCTCCGCGGCCAGCTTCGAGACCCCGTAGGGCGAAAGGGGGTACTCCGGGTGGTCCTCAGGCGCCGGGAAGACGCGCTGCTCGCCGTAGATCGCACCCCCCGTCGAGGCGAAGACGAAGCGCCCGACGCCGTACCGGACGCAGTTCTCGAGGAGACGGATCGTCCCGAGTATGTTGACGTCGGCGTCGAGGTCCGGCTCCGCGACCGAGCGCCGGACGTCGACCTGCGCGGCCTGGTGGCACACCGCCTCCGGCCCGAACCCCCTGAAGACCTCCCCGCACCCCGACCGGACGTCTGCCTCGTAGAAGGCAGCGCCCTCCGGCACGTTGGCGCGCCTCCCGCGCGAGAGGTCGTCCGCGATCGCCACCTCGTGCCCCCGTGCGAGCAACAGATCTGCCACGTGCGAGCCTATAAAGCCGGCGCCCCCGGTGACGAGGACCCTCATGCTTCTTCGGGCGCTAGGTGACGCCCGAACCAACCGGCGGCCAGCCGCGCGACCTCGTCGAGCGCCCCCGGTTCCTCGAAGAGGTGCCCCGCGCCGGGTACTATCTCCAGCCGCTTCTCGGCGCGCAGCCGCGCTAGCGCCTCCTCGTTCATGCGGATCACGGGCTCGTCCTCGCCGCCGACGATGAGGAGCGTGGGCGCACGGACCAGAGGCAACGACTCCCCCGCCAGGTCAGGCCGGCCGCCGCGCGAGACGACGGCGCCAACGTCCTCGGGGCGCTCCGCCGCCGCAACGAGCGCGGCCCCCGCGCCGGTGCTCGCGCCGAAGTAGCCGACGCGGAGGTCCCGCGTGTCCGGGTTGCGGCGGAGCCAGTCGGTGGCCCCGGCGAGCCTCTGTGCGAGCAGCCCGACGTCGAAGCGGAGGTGCCGGGTGCGGAGGTCCACCTGCTCCTCGTCCGGGGTGAGGAGGTCCACGAGCAGCGTGGCTAGCCCACTCTCGTAGAGCGTGCGCGCGACGTGGCGGTTCCTGGGGCTGTGCCTGCTGCTCCCCGAGCCGTGGGCGAAGAGCACGACGCCCGCCGCGCCCTCCGGCACGCTCAGGGCCCCTTCGAGCTCGACCGGGCCTGCGGGGACCTTCACAGTCCTCCCCGGCCGCCTGGCCCTCTCGAGCAGCTCGATGACCTCCTCGTCCGAAGTCTGGGAGAAGTCGTGGTACCAGAAGCCTATCGCACCGAGGTCAGGGGGCGCCTCCAGGCAGACGAGCTCGTCCACCTCCGGGCCAAGCAGCTCGGCCGTCTGGGCGGCGCACACGGGGGCGGCGAGGATCAGACGCCCGGGGCCGAGGCGCTTGAGCGCCTCGACCGCAGCCCTGGCCGTCACCCCCGTCGCGAGGCCGTCGTCAACCAGGATCACGGTCCGTCCGCGCACCTCGGGCTCGGGCCTATCGCCCCGGAAGAGGCGCATCCGGCGCTCCACCTCCGCCGTCTCGCGCCGCGTGACCTGCTCGACGTAGTCCTCCGGGATCCCGAGCCGCCCTACGACGTCGGCGTTGAGGACTCGCACGCCGCCGGGGGCTACGGCCCCGATGCCGAACTCGGGCTGCCCCGGGGCGCCGAGCTTGCGCGCGACGAAGACCTCAAGCGGGGCGTCTAGAGAGCGCGAGATCTCGAACCCCACAGGGATCCCTCCGCGCGGCAGCGCGAAGACCACAGGGCGCTCGGCGCGGTAGCGCTCGAGCCGGGCGGCCAGCCTACGGCCCGCGTCCTCCCGGTCCTCGAAGGGCGGCCCTCCCCCCAGCATCCCGAAAAACCTCCTCATGGTCCCCTGATCCCCGCGGCGCTCAACCTTTGACTACTATGAGGGGCCTCAGGCGCGCGACCCGGCGCCCGATCCCCGCCCCGTGCGTGGCCTCGATGACGTCGGCGGCGTCTTTGTAGGCCTCGGACATCTCCTCGTCCACCGTTGCCCTGCCCGCCGCGCGAACGAGGATGCCCTTCTCCTCCA
>DATACV010000312.1:0-6852 GCA_036258875.1 Rubrobacteraceae bacterium | reverse complement strand
ATCCTCGTCGTCAGCCGCGGCGTCGCCCCGGGGAACTTCTCGAAGGCGAAGCGCGGTATCTTGGTAACCACGTAGTCGAGCGCCGGCTCGAAAGACGCAGGCGTCGCCCGGGTTATGTCGTTGGGGATCTCGTCCAGCGTGTACCCGACCGCCAGCTTCGCCGCGATCTTCGCGATCGGGAACCCGGTGGCCTTGCTCGCCAGTGCACTGGAGCGGCTCACCCGCGGGTTCATCTCGATCACGTAGCTCTCGTCGCTCTCCGGATCTACTGCGAACTGGATGTTCGATCCCCCGTGGATACCCCGATCTCACGTATTATGCGGAGAGAAGCGGTGCGGAGGGACTGGTATTGCCTGTCGGAGAGGGTCTGGGCGGGGGCGACGGTTATGGAGTCACCGGTGTGGACGCCCATGGGGTCTACGTTCTCGATGGAGCAGATGACGACGACGTTGTCGGCTAGGTCGCGCATGACCTCGAGCTCGAACTCCTTCCAGCCGGCGACGCTCTTCTCGACGAGGGCTGACCTTACGGGACTCGCGTCGAGGCCGTCGAGGACGGCGCGCCCGAGCTCGCGATGGTCGTGAGCTATGGCGCCGCCTTTGCCACCCAGGGTGAAGCTGGGGCGGATTATGAGGGGGAAGCCTATCTCGAGGGCGAGGTCCTCGGCCTCGGCGAGGTCGCGGACCGTGCGGCTCTCGGGGACTCTGAGGCCGATGCGCTCCATCGCCTCGCGGAAGAGGCGGCGGTCCTCCGCTTTGCGGATGGACTCTACGGAGGCGCCGAGCAGCTCGACGCCGTAGTCGTAGAGGACGCTCGACTCGTGCAGCTCGACCGCGAGGTTCAGTGCCGTCTGGCCGCCGAGGGTAGGGAGGAGGGCGTCAGGGCGTTCGTGGCGGATGATCTCCTCGACCGTGCCTGCCGTCAGGGGCTCGACGTAGGTGGCGTCGGCGACCTCGGGGTCGGTCATTATGGTGGCGGGGTTCGAGTTCACCAGGATCACGCGGTAGCCCTCCTCGCGCAGGGCGTGGCACGCCTGGGTTCCCGAGTAGTCGAACTCGGCGGCCTGCCCTATCACGATCGGGCCAGAGCCGATGATCAGGACGCTCGAGATGTCGTCGCGGCGCGGCAAGGGCTACGCGCGCGCCTTCGCGGAGATTCTCCTTACGAACCCGTCGAAGAGGTAGCCGGAGTCGCGCGGGCCTGGGCTGGACTCCGGATGGTACTGCACGCTCCAGGCGCCTAAAGACGGGCTCTCGATGCCCTCTATGGTGCCATCGTAGAGGTTGCGGTGGGTGAGCTCGACGCCGGCCGGCATCGTCTCCTCGCGCACGGCGAAGCCGTGGTTCTGGCTGGTGATCTCGATCCTCCCCGTCTCGAGGTTACGTACCGGGTGGTTGGCGCCGTGGTGCCCGAAGGGCAGCTTGTAAGTCTCGCAGCCCAAAGCCAGCCCGAGGAGCTGGTGCCCGAGGCAGATGCCAAAGACCGGCACCTCCCCGAGCAGCGGACGCAGCGTGCTCACGGCGTCTTGCAGCGCCGCCGGGTCCCCTGGTCCGTTGGAGAGGAAGAGACCGTCGGGGTCGGAGGCGAGGATCTCCTCCGCTCCCGTCGAGCCCGGCATCGCGATCACCGAGGCGCCCCGGCTCCTGAGCTCCTCGTAGATGGAGCTCTTCACGCCGTAGTCGAGGGCCGCCACGCGGCAGCGCTCCTCGCCCAAGGCCGGCAGCAGTGTCGGTTCGGTCAGCTCGGAGCTCGTGGAGGCCAGGTCGAGCCCGACCATGGAGGGGTGGGCTGCCGCCTTCTCGCGCAGTGAGACTGGGTCGCGGTCCGTGGTGGAGATCACGCCCCGCATCGCGCCCTTGTCCCTGAGGTGGCGGGTGAGGGCGCGGGTGTCTATACCCTCGACCCCGATCACGCCCGACTCCTCGAGCAGGGCGGCCAGGGAGCCCTCGCTGGCCCAGTTGCTAGGGTGCGGGGTGTACTCGCGCACGAGGACGCCAGCGGCCTGCACCTTGCGAGACTCGTCGTCGCCGGGGATAACGCCGTAGTTCCCGATCAGGGGATAGGTGAAGAGCACGATCTGGCCCCGGTAAGACGGGTCGGTGACCGTCTCCTGGTAGCCGACCATGCTGGTGGTGAAGACGACCTCGCCGGCGACCTCGCCCTCGCCGGCGAAGCTCCACCCCTCGAAGGCGGCCCCGTCCTCGAGAACGACCGTCGCCCGACTGCGGCTATGCTTCAAGTTTCGTCCCTGTTCTGTCGTAGACCAACTCTCCGCCAACTATAGTACCCGCTACCCGGCTCGTCAGCCCCCGCCCGAGATACGGCGAGTTCGAAGACCGGCTCACGAGCGCCTCTCGGTTCACCGTCCACTCCTCCGAGAGGTCCACCAGAGCGAGGTCCGCCGACCCACCGACCGAGATTCCGCCTCCCTCGCCAACCCAGCGTCCCGGGGAGCAGCTCATCGCGTGGACGAGCCTGGACAGGGAGAGCCTCCCCCCGAGGACAAGCTCCGTGTAGAGCGCCGGGAAGGCCGTCTCGTGGCCCAGGAAGCCCGGCGCGGCCTCCTCCAGGGGCAGCTCCTTCTCCTCCGAGGCGTGCGGCGCGTGATCCGTCGCCACGAAGTCCAGGACGCCGCCGCGCAACGCTCGTATGACGCCCTCGAGATCTTCTTCCGGCCTGAGGGGCGGGTTTACCCGGTACATCCCGTCGAGCGTAGCGACGAGCCCGTCCGTGAGCGTGAGGTGGTGCGGGGTGGTGTCCGCCGTGACGTCCGCCCGCCCCTTGAAGAACCCTACGAGCGCCGCCGACAGGGCGGTCGAGACGTGCGTTATGTGCACCTTCGCCCCCGTCTCCGCCGCGAGCACGAGCGCCGTCGCCGTAGCGGCATCCTCGGCGCTGGCGGGAGAGCCGGGGATGCCGGCCAGGGCCGCGTGGACCCCGTCGTGTACGACGCCGGTCGCTAGAGAGTGGTCCTCGCAGTGCAGGATCACCGGCAGACCGGCTGATCGGGCGTAGAGCATGCCGTTGCGCAGTACCCCCGCCGAGGCCGTCCCGAGCCCGTCGTCCGAGACGCAGAAGGCACCGGCCTCCTTGAGCAGACGCATCTCGGTCAGGCGCTCTCCTTTGAGCCCCGCGTGCAGGGCGGCGGAGACGTAGGCCCGCACCCTGGACTCCCCCTCGACGCGCCGTACGAGGCCGCTTACTACCGCCGGGTTGTCCACGACGGGGTCCGTGTTGGGCATCATAACGACCCCGGTGAAGCCGCCGGCCGCTGCCGACGCGGAGCCGCTCTCGACGCCCTCCTCGTCCTCGCGGCCAGGCGTGCGCCAGTGGGCGTGCACGTCCACGAAACCGGGGAAGAGGTGGAGCCCGCCGGCGTCGAGCTCGCGAACTCCCCGCAGCCCCTCCCCTATCTCGGCGACGCGGCCTTCGCGCAGGCGTAAGTCCGCGACGCCGTCGAGGCCGTTTCCCGGGTCGAGGACGTGGGCGTGGCGGATGACGAGCTCGGTCGGTGGGGTTCCGTTGCGCCAGCTCAAGCGGCTACCTCGTGCGCGGCGCCGGTGGCGAGCGCGAGCACCGCCGAGCGGACGTGGACCCCGGCAGCGACCTGGTCGGGGATCAGGGACGAGGGGTCGAGGACGACGTCGCCGGAGATCTCCACCCCCCGGTTAACCGGCCCCGGATGCATGACCAGCACCCCGCCCCCAAGATGGCGCCTGGCGACCCCGTAGAAGCGCGCGTACTCCGCGACGGATGGGACCCGCGCGCCGGTCATGCGCTCCTTCTGCAACCGCAGCATGTACAACACCCCGGCACCCCAGAGCAGGGCCTCGTCCACGGAATCCAGAACCGGCAGGTCCCAGGCATCCAGGGGTAGGAGCGTGCGCGGGGCGACGAGGGCGGCCTCCATCCCCGCGGCCCTAAAGGCCGGGACGACGCTTCGGGCCACCCTGCTGTGCAGTATGTCCCCGACGATGGCGACGCGCCGGCCCGCGAGCGCGTCGAAACCCCCCAGCGCTTCGCTCAAAGCGTAGAGGTCGAGGAGCGCCTGCGTCGGGTGTTGGCCGCAGCCGTCGCCGGCGTTGACCACCGCGGCACCTGTGTGCCGGGCGGCGAGGGCAGCGGCGCCCGCGGCCGGGTGGCGGAGCACCAGAACGTCCGCCCCCAGGCGGTCGAGGGTAACTACAGTGTCCACGAGAGACTCGCCTTTGGCGATGGCGGAGCCGTTCTCGGAGAGCGAAATCACGTCCGCCCCGCAGCGCCCAGCGGCGAGCTCGAAGGACACGGCCGTCCGGGTCGAGGCCTCGAAGAAGGCAAGGCAGACCGTCTTCCCGGCGAGCGAGTTCCTCAGGCGGCCTTCGGCGTGGGCCCGCGCCAGGTCAAGTACCGAGCGCAGGTCTTCGCGCGTCGCATCCTCCAGCGTCAAGAAGCTCCTACTCATGGACGACGATCACCCCATCCTCCCCGTCGGTCTCGGCCAGGTTCACGAGCACCCGCTCCTCGCGCGAGGTGGGCACGTTCTTGCCGACGTGGTCGGCCCTGAGCGGCAGCTCCCTGTGCCCCCGGTCCACCAGGATGGCGAGCCGGATCGCCGCGGGGCGCCCCAACTCCAGCAGCGCGTCCATCGCGGCGCGCGCCGTCCTGCCGGTGTAGAGGACGTCGTCCACCAGCACGACCGTGCGCCCGGCGACCTCGAAGGGCACCAGGCTCCCCCGCACCTCGGGCTCCTCTCCAGCCAGGTCGTCGCGGTGCAGCGTGATGTCCAGCGAGCCGACAGGCACGTCGAGCCCCTCGAAGAGCCGGATGTTCTCCGAGATGCGGCGCGCCAGCGGGACGCCACGCGTCAGCACGCCGACGAGCGCGAGGCCTTCGAGGCTGGATGCATTTCTTTCGAGGATCTCGTGCGAGATGCGCCTGAGCGAACGGTCGATGCCGTCGGGGGTGAGCACCTGAGATCGCGCGTGCTCGTGGACGCTCGTTCGGTCCAAGCCGTAACCTCCTTCGCGCCTCGCTGGACGCCGTTAAAGGTCGGTTCTCCTTGGGAGGGCAAGCTACCAGAGCGCGAGAGGGGCGTCAAGCCACGCCCCGAGCACACCCGGACTATCGCCTGTATCGTTAAGCGCGTGAGCAGGAGATCGAGATCTTCGGGGAGCCCGATCTTCAGGATCCTCATCACCCTCGTCGTGGTCGCGGCCGCCGCCTTCGGCCTCATCGAGCTCGCCCCCTACTTTCCAGAAGATCCCGGAACGCAGAGCGGCCGCGTCCCGGCCGAGCCCTCGCGGGTACTCCAGGGGCTCGACGGCTCCCCGCCGGGCTCCATGTCCGGCTATTCCCGGGAGAAGTTCCCCCACTGGAGCGAAGCTGAGGAGTTCGGCTGGAGGGGGCTACCGGACGACTCGTGCGACGTCAGGGAAGCGGCCCTGATCCGTGACGGCAGAGACGTGCGGGTGGGCGAGGGATGCGACGTGATCTCCGGCCGGTGGCGCGACCCGTACGCGGGCGGAACCTACTCCGACCCCTCCGAGATAGACATCGACCACGTAGTCCCGCTGGCCAACGCGTGGCGCTCCGGGGCATCCTCCTGGGACGAGGCACTGCGCGAACGCTACGCCAACGACCCGGAGGTGCTACTCTCCGCCGAAGCCGGCGAGAACCGCTCCAAGGGCGACAAGGGACCCGAGGCCTGGAAGCCGCCCCTCCGCAGCGCGTGGTGCGACTACGCCACGCGCTGGATCGACATAAAGGCCGAGTACGACCTGAGCGTGAACCCGCAAGAGAAGGGGGCCCTGAGGCAGATGCTCGGCACCTGCGGGGCGGCGTGAGCGCCGCGGACGCAGAGACCCGCTCCGCCTTCGAGTCCACCACCGGCGGGGTGATGACCGTCGAAGCCGGCGCGATAACCGGGCAGCTCGAGATCTCGACCCGCCCGGCAGATGGAGCCCTGGAGGCGAGGGTGCGCTACGCCGGAGCCGACGAGTGGTACACGGTGGAAGGAAGCCCCGCGGCTCTGGAGACCACCGGAGACCTGTCGCCGTCCGTGCTCCACGACCGCGTCGTCGAACACCTCGGGCTGCCGGGGCCGGTTGTGAGCGGGAACGAGGAACCTGCCTCCCTGCGAGGATTCTCTCTAGCCCCGGACAGCACCTGAAGCCGCCTCCCTTCGGCCCGTCCCTAAAGCGCGTTGCGGCAAGTACCAGAGAGTTTCTAAGAGGTTCTCAGGCTCTCAGGTTTTCAGGGGTGCGCCTGGCGGGACGGGCTCCCGACTTGCAGATCCTCAAGATCTCAATACCTCAGAGCCTCAACGCCTCAGAGCCTTGCCTCGCGCATGGCGCGACGCTCTCGCAGACTGATCTAGAGGCCGAGGTCCGCCGCCGACTCTCGCAGGTCCTCCGGGATGGGCGACTCGAAACTCAACTCCTCCCCCGACACCGGGTGGATGAATGCCAGCTTCTCGGCGTGCAGCCAGAGCCGGCGTCCTGGGATCGGGGTCCCGTAGAGGGGATCGGCGTAGACGGGGTAGCCGATGGCCGAGAGGTGGACCCGGATCTGGTGCGTCCTCCCAGTCTCGAGCCGCACCCCCAGCATCGCGTATCTCTCCACCTCCCGCAGGACCTCGAAGCGCGTGACGGCCCGCTTGCCCACGCCGGCGGCCATGAGCGTCGGGTTCTCGGGGTCGCGCCCGACCGGGGAGTCCACCGTGCCGGTCTCGGGCAGCCCCTCGCCCACGACGACGGCCCGGTAGCCGCGCCGCACCTCCCGTCCGGCCATCATCTCCACCAGCCTCGAGTACGCCGGCTCCCCCTTGGCGACCACCATGAGCCCCGAGGTGTCCCTGTCGAGGCGGTGGACGAC
>DATACV010000311.1:0-2927 GCA_036258875.1 Rubrobacteraceae bacterium | reverse complement strand
CGGATGGACCAAAACCGCGTCGAGGGCGGCCCTGATCACCTTCGTTGACACGCTCCCCATCCTTATGCGCTGCACCACTCCCAACCCCCGGCTGCCGACCGCCACGAGGGTCGGTCCCTCATCTTCTCGCGTCGCCCCGATTATGCCCTGAGCGGGGTCGCCTGCGACTACCGTGATCCGCGGCCGCTCGCCCAGGATGCCCTCCAGCTCACCGGCCCGGTCTTCGAGCCCGTCCTCACCCGACCCCCGCGATTCTTGAGCGTCGGCGTGCACCAGCATCATCCGGGCACCCAGCAGCTTCCCCAGACTGGCGGCAAGCTCCGACGCCTGCCATGCGTCCTCGGAGAGGTCGTCGCCGACAATCACCCGGGCGGGCGGCCAGACGTTCTCGCCGCACCGCACCACCAGGACAGGACGCCGCGCGTGGTGAACGATGTCCTCGGAGTGGCTCCCGATCATGATTCGTCTCAGTCCCTGGAGCCCCCGGCTCCCCACGACCAGCAGTCCGGCTTCGAGCTCGTCGGCCAGCCTCAGTACCTCGTCGGTTGTGCGCCCTCCACGCAGGTGGGCCTGCGTAACGGCACCCCCGGCCTCTTCTATCTTCTTCACCTGCTCGTCGAGGACCTCTTGCCCCTGGCGCCTGAGCTCCCTCTTGACGAAACCGTGGCGGTATGGGCCGGGCACGTCGTGCCAGACGTGGGCGACGTGGAGCTCCGAGCCGGACCGCTTCGCGAGGTCCACCGCGGCCTCGGTCGCCTGCTCGGAAGCCTCCGATCCGTCGGTCGCCAGCAGGATCTTGGTCGAGAACTGGCTCATCCTCGTCTCCTTCCTCCGTCAGGCAAGCGGGAAACGGCGATAGATTCTCCTCGGGTGGTCAGGTGGCGAAGGTCGCGAGACGTGCAGCCCCAGGCGGTGAGGCGACACCTGCGAGCGGGAAGCCGGATCGGCATAGCCCTGCATCTCCTTTACGGAAGGGCCGCGGGAGGCGCAACACAGGCGACCTACCGCGGCCAAACCTGCCTACGGTGGTCTCGCCCGTCGCGTTAGGCAAACGCGAGTGGCCGGCCGGGAGCCGAAGCCCCGTAATGTCGACCGTGCCTTCCGCCCCGAAGGACGGATGGCTACTCCCCGGATAGTTACCAAATTACCATCTATCGCTGCTGCGGTCAACCGGTTTGCCGCTGGCGCGTCGGCGGATGAGACCGGCTCTCTGGGAGAGCCCGTATAGTCGCGGATGCAGGAGCGGCGCGGGCCACCCACGGCGAGCTTTGTCACAAGAATACTCCTGCCCGCGGCGCGCCGTGGGGCGGATCAGGTAACGGCGATGACGGCGCCGACGAGGAAGACGACGTAGAAGATTCCGCCTAGCATGAGCTGCCAGGCTTGGAGCGACTTGCTGCGCCTGAGCGCGACGTAGATAAGCGCGCCCGAGACGAGGGCGAGTACGACGGAGAAGAGGTTGAGCGGCTCCAGCTCCCAGGAGGTGAACAGGACCCCGAAGGTGACGGGGACGGTGCTCTGGAAGACCATGGCGCCTGTGATGTTGCCGAGGGCCAGAGTGTCCTTGCCGTCCCTCACCCAGATCACGGAGTTGAGCTTCTCCGGGAGCTCGGTGGCCAGCGGGGCCAGGACCAGCGCGACGAGGCCCGCGGGAAGGCCGGCTATCTCGGCCGTGTGCTCGACGGCGTCCACGAAGATCTGGGCTCCGACCACAATGAGGGCGAGCGCGAGTATGACCTGCCCAGCTACTGCCCAGGACGGCGGCTCGGAGCTCCGGCGCCAGAGCGTGAGCCGCTCCGGGACCTCCTCGAGCGCCTCGCCCGAGGCGAGCGTGCGGCGCACGTAGATGGCGTAGGCGACGACCAGCAGCAGCGCCAGCACGATCTTCAGCGGGTAGAGCAGCTCCACGACACCGACCGCGGCGGCCACGGCGAAGAAGATCAGGAAGAAGGCCAGGTCGCGGCCGATGGTGTCCGCGTCGATGTTCACGCTCTTGCCCGGGGCCTTGCACCAGGGGAACTCGTCGGCCGAGACCTGCCCGCAGCGTATCTCGGCCCCGCTCACCCTGCGGTTGCGGTACGCTAGGGCGCTGGCCCCCACCACGAACATGGCCAGGGTAGCCAGCATGAACGGCGCCCCGAGGATCGCCCCGACGCCGATCTCGCCCGCCGTCTCGGGGTCGCGGCCCGCGAAGACGGCGGCCAGGATGGCCACTATGGGGATCATGGTCTCCGGAAGCGCCGTCCCCACGGCGGCGAGCACGCTCCCCACCGCCCCCTGCCCCAGGCTCAGGCGCCCACCCAGTATCTCCACCGCGTTGGTGAAGAGCGACGCGGCGACGACGATCACGCCCAGCGCGATCCCAAATTCGAGGTACACGGACAACGGCTACGTCCTCTCTTGCGGCGAACGCAGAGATTATTACCACGCCAGGCGAGGGCGCCACAACCAGCGGACCGGAAGAGGTGCCGGACCGCCCGCCGCCGGTGCTAGAATCCCCTGGCGCAAGGCTCCTCGGAGGAGCCAGACCCCCTAGGAGGAAGACATGAGCGCTGTCACATCCGGCATCCACCACGTCACGGCTATCTCGGGCGAGCCGCAGCGCAACGTGGACTTCTACGTGGGGCTGCTCGGCCTGAGGCTGGTGAAGAAGACGGTCAACTTCGACGACCCCGGCACCTACCACCTCTACTACGGCGACGGCGTTGGCTCGCCGGGCTCGATCATGACCTTCTTCCCCTGGGCCGGCGCGCCGAACGGCAGGATAGGCGCCGGCCAGCTCACCGTCACCTCCTTCTCCTTCCCCGCCCCCTCTTTAGGCTACTGGACGGAACGCCTAGTGGAAGGTGGCGTGCGCTTCGAGAAGCCCGAAGACCGCTTCGGCGAGACCGTTCTCCGCTTCCCCGACCCCGACGGCCTGCGGCTCG
>DATACV010000310.1:0-4970 GCA_036258875.1 Rubrobacteraceae bacterium | reverse complement strand
GGGGGGGGCCGGGCGCGTCGCGGGGCACGAGCGCGCGAACTGCCGAGGAAGTCTCGACAGCGGAGCCCGCGGAAGTCGTCGGGACCGCTGCCGCCGGGGTAGACGAAGCCTCTATCCGCGAGCACCTGGGCAGGCTGACGGGCGCGTCCCCGGCTCTCGTCGGCGGCCGGGAGGTCAGGATCTCCGAGCGCGGGAGCGAGGAGGGCAGGAGGGCGGCGGCCGAGTACATGGAGTCATCCTTCGAGGAGGTTGGCGTACCGGCGCGCATCCTCGAGTTCGAGGCGGGCGGCCTGCGCGGCTTCAACGTCGAGGCGACCCTGCGAGGAACGGAGGGAGAGCGGCACCTCTGGGTGACGGCGCACCTGGACTCCGTGGACAACGCCGGGGCCAACGACGACGCCAGCGGCCTGACCTCGATCCTGCTGATGGCGAAGGCGCTCGAGGAGCTCGAACCCGAGCACACCGTCCACTTCGTCGCGTTCGACCTCGAAGAGGTCGGCCTCCTCGGGAGCACCCACTACGTCGAGAACACCGTGAGCGCAATCCAGGAGCGGGAGGGCGAGGGGGCCGTCGTCGGGGCCTTGCAGAGCGACATGATCGGCTACGAAGAAGGCGCGTTCGACGCGGTGCTCGGGACCTGCGGCCAGGCGGGTCCCATAGACGACGCTCTATCCCGGGCGGCGCGAGAGATACGGTCCCCCATCCGGCTCCGAGAGGTCTGCCTCGGCCGCTCCGACCACGAGCCCTTCTGGGACGCCGGGCTCCCGGCGGCGGTCCTTACCGACGGCGCGGTCTACGACGGCTACCCCTGCTACCACAAGCCCTGCGACACCGTGGACAAGCTCAACGTCTCGTACCTGCGCTCGATGATCGAGCTCACCGCCGCCGCCACCGCGCTGCTCGCCGAGGGCTGAGAGCAAAGAAGAGGCCCCGGTCTCCCGGGGCCCTTCTCTAGTAGCGGGGGCAGGATTCGAACCTGCGACCTTCGGGTTATGAGCCCGACGAGCTTCCAGACCGCTCCACCCCGCGACGCATGCCCCACGCATCCACACCTCATTGTCTCTGGTACTAACCTCCAAAGAGTGTGATACTCCTGGCCTGGCCATAGCTTCAATATTCGGAGCTAACGACCTCAACGGCAGGAGGGAAAGATGCGCAAGCTGGCAATGATGTTCGGGGTGGGGATGCTGCTCGTCTTGGTGGCCGCCGGGGTGGCGGCGGCCGTCACGAAGACGTGCAACAACAATCTCCCCTGCGAAGGCACCGAAGGCGATGACGTGCTCTACGAGCGGATAGGCGCCGATCAGGACCGCATAAGGGGCCTCGACGGGCGCGATGTCATCGACGCCAACACGTTCTACCCCGACAGGGACGTGTTGCTCGGCGGCGACGGGCGCGACAGGCTGCTCACCAACGACACCGACGGCTTCGACGTGGCCAACGGTGGCCGGGGCCGCGACACCTGCTTCGTCAGCGTGGGTGACGCGACCAGGAGCTGCGAGGTGGTGCGCAGAGCGACATTTACAGCGGGCACCAGCGACGTGCCGCAAGACCTTTCCCGGGCAGCGTTCGGGAGGTAGTGGGCCGCTGCGAGCAAGCCGGTCCCACCTGGACGGCGGGACGAATCTCCATATGGCCCGTTCATCGAAGCTCCTGGGGGCTGGCGTTCTCGGAAGTTCGGATGCAGGCTGTCGGATACGGGCGTCGGCACCTTCCGCGCAGGAGCGAATCTTCTCGCCCTGGTCGTCGGACGAGCGGTTCATCGCGGATTCATCGCCGCCTGGTAGGGTGCACGGCTGGTGGGCCGGCGTGGCCGTGCGCATCTTCTTCCGCCGGCCTCGCCCTTTATCTCGTCCTGCAGCTCCTCCACCTTTGCCCTCGTGCCTGAGTACCAGATGGGGTCCTTGGTGGGACGCTGTTGTCGCGACCGACTTCGTGTCGGCGCACGCCGATTAAGACAACGGGACGGCTGTCCTTCGTGGTCCGTCTCGACCCTGACGGAGAGGCAAGGATACGGCTGGTAGCATAGCCGCGAAGCCTCCGAGAGGAGTACGCGACCGGCCGGGGTCCTACGGCATCCCGGTTCTACGCTTCCCGCGCCGCCTCGGACTTGCCCTACCGGGGGCGCGGACGCCGCCCTGACCGACGGCCGTGGACTTGCTGGTCCACCCCACACCTTCGAGCCTGTAACCAAACTGTTGCCCGAACGTTGCCGGTACGTAACCCCGTTCCAATAAGGTACTTTCGGCGTGCCGACAGCGCGAGTAGGGGTGATGGTTGCGGTGCTACCTGGGGGAGACGAAGCCGAGCGACTCGGGAGCGGCCGCTTGGGCTTTGGGTTGTTCAGGTCCCCTAATTCCGTGTTGGCACTCGCCCTCGAGAAGTCGCTGAAGGGGGAACGCCTCGGACGCCAACATCTGGTTCGTCGGAGACTTGTGCGGGCCAGGGTGAGCCACGTGTGGCGCACTCAGATGCTGGCCGGCAAAGTCGCCGCTGAGCTGGGCATGAGCCCCGATGAGATTCGGGCGGTCCGGTACGCCGGCGTCTTGCACGATATCGGTAAGTGGAACGTCCCGGACTCGATCCTGGACAAACCCGGTGAGCTGAACGAGGGCGAATGGGAAATCGTGCGTCGGCACCCCGAGATGGGGGCGGATTTGCTGGCGCGGATACCGGGGTTCGGGCGGGTCTGCGCCGCGGTGGCTGCCCACCACGAACGGCTCGACGGGAGGGGCTACCCCGCAGGCTTGATGGGCAGTGACATCCCTATCGAGGCCCGCCTGATCTCGGTCGCAGACGCCTACGACGCCATGACCAACGACCGCCCCTACCGGAGGGCGTTGAGCCACGTCCGAGCTATCGAGCAACTGGATTGTGGGGCCGGAAGCCAGTTCGATCTTCCCGTGGTCGAAGCCACCAAAGCCGTGCTGTGCAGCAACGGGGAAGGTCACATAGTGTTCTCGGCTTCGTACCCGTATCGGTAACGTTATGCTGACGAGCAACGCCAACATCTACGCTCTACTGTCGCGGTTGGGGTTCCCGAGAAGCTACCTGGGCAAGGTCGTCTTGGTGGCCTCTGTGGGCACGCAGGTGCCTCTGGTGGCGCTGGTCCTGTACCTCATATTCGGCACGCCGGTTGCTCCTGCGCCCCCCCTGCAGGTCCTCGCGCTGCTCCTCTGCGCCGTGCTTCTCGGGACGGCCGTCGCGCTCTACGCCCTAAACGGACTACTCGCACCCGTCTACTTGACGACGCAATCCGTACGGGACTACCTCGACTCCAAAAGGCCACCCGACCTGCCCACCGGTTTCGCGGACGAGGTCGGCAGACTCATGGCCGACGTGCGCAACGCGCTGGAGAACCTGGATGCCACCATCCGCACTCTCGAAGGGCTCTCCATCACCGACCCGCTTACCGGCCTCCTCAACCGCAGGGAGGTGGAGAAGCGCCTCGCGGAGGATGCCGCGCGGGTGAGGCGCGGTGGGACCACCCTCACTCTCGCCGTGGTGGACGTCAACGACTTCAAGTCCATAAACGACACCCACGGGCACCAGGCGGGTGACCTCTGCATAAAGCACGTCGCGGACGTGATCCGGCGCAACATCCGGCAGAGCGATTGGCTGGCCCGTTGGGGCGGGGACGAGTTCATAATCGCGCTGCACGACACTTCGCCCTTTGCGGCGACGGGATTGGTGCTCCAACGCATCGTGAGCGACCTCAAAGACAATCCGGCGCGGCTACCCCAGGGCGAAGACTTGGCGCTGAGTATCACGATAGGGGCGAGCCGGCACTCTGGGGAGGCCGACCTTCGTGAGCTGTTGAGCAAGGCGGACGAGGCGATGTACGAGGCAAAGAGGGAGGGACGACCCTGGATACTCTCCCGGTGACCGAGGGCCACGCTCCGAGCGGCGGGTCCGCGTTTGTTCACGATCGTACGGCGTCCCCGTGTTCAGCCTCGCCCGCCTCCTTACGCGCGAGGCTCTCGAACTCCCGGAAGTACGCCTCCAGGTAGTCAGGCACCCGGTGCTCGTGGATCTCGGGCGTGCGCCTCTCCAAGCGCTCGAGCCGCTTATGCAGGCTCATAGCGAAGCTTGCGCCTCCTCTCGACGGCACCACACTACCCGACGGGTCCAAACACGACTAACGAGGGATCGAAGGCGGCCCCTTATGCGCCTTCCCTGAGCTGCTTCCCTAACCCCTCCAGCACGCGCCGGCGCTCCTCGGCCTGCGCCAGCGTGGCCCTCTGCTACCATTCTCATCGGGCCGGGGCCTGGCAACGTAACCGCCTCGGCCCTTTCCCTTGCTTTGGGGTTGGGAGCCTGGTGGCGGCCTCCACCACTGCGTGGATTGCTACTAGATGTGGCACCAGTGCTGGCCGTACCTACTAGGTTTAGGAGTGCGTCGGCGGGGGAAAAGTCTGGCCCTACCACTAGACTCGGCCATGGGTAGGGGCTACGAACCCCGTCCCGACAAATGGGCGCCTGGGACGGGGCGAGCCAGTGGCGCAACCGGCTACGCGAGGTGTGTTGGCGACCTCGGTGGCCGGTTTCGTGTTGGAAGGACACGACCAAGGAGGGCGTCGATGGCGGACAGGTTTACGGCGTTGGAGGCGCACCGGGCGGGCTGGCTCGCCCTGCCGCCCGGATACGCCCTCGAGTACGGCGCGGACGTTCTGCTCCTGCGGAGGGCCGACGGGTCTGTTGCCGCAACGTTCAGCGCCAGGAATGCTAGCCCGGCGCAGGTGGCCAAGACCGCCGTAGAAGACCGCAGGCGGAACGGCAGGAGGACCGCCTGACGAGGCGGGTGACCAGACAGGATCGGCGGTCCAGGCGCGCGGGTATAGGGCTAGGCGTATGGGCGCTGCTCGCCTGTCAGCTCGCGTGCGTCCTGGCCTGGGCGCTGACCGGCGAGGTCTTGGCGCTCGCGGCCGCCCTCGTCGCGGGCTCGGGGTTGCTCGTGTTGGTGCTACGCT
>DATACV010000309.1:0-2880 GCA_036258875.1 Rubrobacteraceae bacterium | reverse complement strand
GCAAGAGAGGTCGATACCCGCCAGAGGTTCCCCAGGACCGCTGTCTGAGGGCTCGGGCCCGGTGTTTCCCCGCAAAGGAGGGCAGAACCTAACGACGATCAGGGGCGAGTGTGGCGCCCGAGCTGGCTGGTAAGGCTTCGCGAAGCCGGTCCGGAAGCCGTCCTCCGGTTCGAAGCTTCACCCTGCGGTCGAACCTTATTCTGGTTGGCCGTCGGGGCCGGGGGGTGGCGATTCTGGTATTTTCCCCCTTACTTTGCGCGGGCGAGAGGCACACCTCGTATTGAACCCGGCGGCCGACAGGGGGAGGGCGGTCCGGCGACGGGCGCTGGTCTCGCGGGCTCTGGAGGAGCGCGGGGTGAGGGCGATCTGGCACGTTACGCGCGGACCGGGCCACGCGAGCCGCATCGTCCGGGATCTGCCCGGGGGGGCGTTGGCCGTGGCGGTGGGCGGGGACGGGACGGTGCACGAGGTCGCGGCGGGGTGCGTGGGGAGGGATCTTACGCTGGGCGTGCTGCCGGTGGGCAGCGGCAACGACTACGTGAAGGCGCTCGGGGTGGGCACAGATTTGGGGCGCGCGCTGGAGGTGCTCGTGGCGGGGAAGGTCCGCGTCGTGGACGCCGGGGAGGTAAACGGGAGGTTGTTCAACAACGGCCTCGGCGTGGGCTTCGACGCGGAGGTCGCGGCAGGCGTGGCCGCTGCGCCGGCCTACCTCGGGGGGATGGGGAGGTACCTGTGGAGCGTGGGGCGGCTCCTGTGGGCCTTCCGGTGCCACGAGGCCGCGCTCAGGCTCGACGGCGGAGAGGTAATCGAGGCCGAGACCATACTCTTCGC
Organism: Rubrobacteraceae bacterium; assembly: GCA_036258875.1. Taxonomy (GTDB): domain Bacteria; phylum Actinomycetota; class Rubrobacteria; order Rubrobacterales; family Rubrobacteraceae; genus JALYGY01. The sequence continues at coordinate 2,049 of DATACV010000309.1, read as the reverse complement.
GGTGGCGCTCGGGACCACCTACGGCTCGATGTTCCGGCTCGCGCCGGAGGCCAGGCTGGACGACGGGCTCTTTGACGTGGTGTGGTCCGAGGAGATAGGCCGCGCCGAGGTCCTCCGGCTCATACCGGCGGCGCTCGGCGGCACGCTCCCGAGACACCCCAAGGTGCACCTGGCGCGGGCGCGCGAGGTCGAGGTCGAGCTCGCCAGGGAGGTGCCGGCCCACGTCGACGGTGAGATCCTCGCTCCCACCCGCTCCTTCCGGGCGCGGGTGCTGCCCGGGACGCTGCGCGTCGTTGCGCCTTGAAAGCCCGCTCCGGCTAACGCCTCCGCTCTCAGCACGCGTCGGGCCTATTCAAGGCCCTAGCTCGTCAGCACGTCGCCTAGGCTTCGCCTTCGGCGACTTGTCAGCATTTCAGCTCGCCCTTCCGTCCGGAACCCGTCGGGCCGCGCTTGACGCGCTGGGACGACAAACCGCATCCCCAAGAGCTGACAAGCCCTCGAAGAGGGCGTACTGAGAGGTGCCGCAGGCTCCGTGCTGACGAGCGGAGCGCGGCGAAGCCGGACCGGAGCGTGCTGATAGCCACCGTTAAGCCTCTATTAAACGCCGTGAGTTTGTGGTAAAACGCGCTTCTCTACCCCCTCTGCAACGCGGGGGCGGATGTGGGCGTATGAGTAACGTAGAACAGAGATCGGCGAGAAGATGAGAGCGTTCGTATTTCCGGGACAGGGCGGCGGGGTAACGGAGCCGGCGGAGGAACTCCTGCCGCGGATACGGCGCGTCGTCGGGGAGCGCATCCCCGACCAGGTCAAGCTATTCGCCCGCGCCGCCCAGGACGCCGACGAGAGCCGCCTCCTGCACGTGCGCCCCGACGTGGTGGCCGGGCACTCCCTCGGGGAGTACGGCGCCGCCTACGCCGCCGGCGTCTTCGATTTCGAGACCGGTCTCCGGCTCGTGGCGGAGAGGGACCGCTTGCTCGCGGAGGCAGCGGAGAAGAACCCTGGCGGGATGGTCGCCATCCTCAGAGCCGATCCCGAGGAGGTCGAGAGGGCCCTCGACGAGACCGAGGGCTCCGTGGTCGCCAACTACAACTCCCCCCGGCAGACCGTCGTCTCCGGGCTGCGCGACGCCTTGGGCGACGCGGTCTCCAGGATCCGGGGCCGCAAGGTGCCCCTCAACGTCTCCTTCGCCGCCCACTCGCCCTACGTGGCGGCGGCCGGCGAGAAGATGCGCGGCGTCCTCGACGCCGTCGAGTTCCGCAAGCCCGAGGTCCCGCTCGTTAGCGGCATAGACGGCTCGGTCCTCACGAGCGCCGAGGCCGTCAAGGAGGCCTTCAAAAACCAGATGGTCTCGCCGGTACGCTGGGTAAAGGTGGTCGAGACCCTCGCCCGGATGCGGGTGGAGGAGTGGATCGAGCTCGGCGGCAGCGGCGTCCTGACCCGCATGCTCCGCGACTTCGAGCTCCCCTCCCTCAAGGGTATGACCTTCGACGACCTGCGCGCCCGCCTCTCCCAGCAGGCCCAGAACCTTCTCCCCCGCCAGAACGGGGAATAAGGCCTCAGGTTACAGGTCTCAGACTTCAGGGCTGGGATCGGCGCTCGCCGAGCCCGATAGACCGCCCCTACCGAGGCCTACCTTCTGGCTTCGGCCTCGGCCTCCTCAATGGCCTCTTCCTGCGGGACGGCGCCGCCCGAGATGGCGACGACGTCTTCCTCTATCGAGGAGACGGTGCCAGCCATGCTCGCCCAGACGCCGATGGAGAAGCCCTCGTCCACGGGCTCCCCGATCTTCTGCTCGTACTCGACCTCGTCCCCCTCGGAGATGAGCGGCGTGGCCGGCTTGAGGAAGCGTCCGCCGAGGGGTAGGCTGACCCCGGAGACCTCGCCGACGAGCGAGATTACGCCCTCCTCGGGGCGCTTGGTCTTGATGTCGGCGTACTCCTTGCTCGCCACGCCCTTCGGGATGACGAGGAAGCCGTTGGTGGTGCGGCGAACGAAGGCGTCGCCCTCTCCCAGCGATTCGATGCCCATCTCGTTGAGGTAAGGTCCGCC
>DATACV010000308.1:0-5132 GCA_036258875.1 Rubrobacteraceae bacterium | reverse complement strand
GCGGCAGGTAACGAGGTTGCGGCGCGAGCTGGAGCGCAAGGACGGCGAGATCGCCCGCCGCGACTACCTCCTCGACCGGCGCGCCGAGGAGATCGAGGTCCTCAGGGAGGAGAGCGAGGAGCTCACCGCCCGCAAGGAGGGGGCCCTGGAGGACGCGCTGCGCAGGATCGAGGGCCTCGAGCGGGACCTCGAGGAGCGGGAGCACAAGATAGCCGAGCTTCGCTCCACCGTAGAGGAGCTGCGCGCCGACCTGGATGCCGAGTACGAGCTGCGTGAGCGCCTCGCCGAGCCCGCTAACCGGCTGCGGGCGGGCATAGACCTGTTCAACGACTCCGAGCAGCGCCGCTCGATGAACTCGCTCTCCCGGACTCTGGGCCAGCCCGAGGTCCACGTGGACCTCGACGAGGGGCAGGAACCGCCAGTCCTGCTCACCTTCACCTGGCAGGGCGTGACCTGGCAGACCTACGCCGCGAACCCCGGCCTCGCCGTCGAAGACCCCCGCGTCTACCTCAAGGGCGCGGGGGAGGATCTCTCCGGCGTGGACCGCAGACCGCCGAACGCCCGCGTCGGACCCGGCGGAAGAGTGTTGCTCGGGTTGTAGCGGTCGGCTATCAGCGGTCAGCTCTCAGTAGCAACGCGATGTGCGCATTGTACGAAGCTAAGGGGAAGAGGTTCTTAGGCTCTCAGGTATTCAGGTTCTCGAGGGTGATCCTGGCGGGGAGGATCCGCGCTTCCCAAACCCTCAACACCTCTAAGCCTAAAGACCTCAGAGCCTCAAGGCCTTGCATTACTCGCCCCGCTCGCGGTCGTCTGGCTCCACTTCCAGCTCCTCCTTCTTGTCGCGGCCGAGGGACTCGACGAAGTCGTGGACGCCCCGGCCAAGCGAGCGGAAGAGGTTCGCTATGCGTTTCGGGCCCATGATCATGAAGACCAGGAAGACGAGCAGGATCTCTATAAGTCCGAGGCTCATCGGTGGCGGCGGGCCTCCATCAGGTGCTTGAGGCGCGAGAGGGACCGCTCCCCGTTCCTGCGGGCGAAGCGCTCGACGCCCGCCAGGCGAGCCGCCCTGTGGAGAAGCCTGTGCCTGAGGTGGAACTCGCCCGCGTAGGACACCAGACATCCATCAGCGTCGGGTGAGACGTCTACCCGGCCGCCGCCCTCGATGGTCGAGTCGTAGACCCAGCGGATGGTCCGCGGGCCGTGCTCGACGACCGTGGCCTCGGGCTCGAGCTTGCCTATCGGGCTGTCGAGGGTGAGGCGGTAGCGGTCCTCGCCGAGCCTCTCGACCGCCTCGACCCCGACCATCCACTCCTTCGCGTTGCGGAAGTCCCCGATAAACGCTGCGACCTCCTCTGCGGGGGCGTAGATGCGCTCCTCGATGTTGAGCGAGCCCCCGGTCTCGGACTTCATCCCCAACCCAGCTCCTCCAGGCGCTCCTCGTCGATGCCGAAGTGGTGGGCGATCTCGTGCACGACCGTGATCCGGATCTGCTCCTCCAGCTCCCCGCGCGAGAAATCCCGCTCCAGGGGACCCCGGAAGATCGTGATCTTGTCCGGCAGCGTCCCGTGATACCCCGCGCCCCGCTCCGTGAGCGGAATACCTTCGTACAACCCGTAGAGCGTGTCGTCCGGGTCGTCGGCCACGAGCGGCGTCGAGTAGCCCGGCCAGTCGTCAACCACTATGGCGACGTTGTCCAGAAGCTCCGAGAGCTCAGGCGGCAATCCTTCGAGGGCACGCTCCACCAGTTCGTAGAAGTCCAGGGTCTCCCTGTTCATGAAGAGGATTGTACTTCAGAGTCTGGCGCCGTTTCGCCCGGTCGGCCTCCTCTACGCTAGAATTGACCACTCGGTAGTAGTCCGATGAGAGGTGCGCTGTTTGAGCTTTCTGTCCGGTTCGCGTCCGGGACGGTGGATGGTCTGGATCTTCTACCGCACGCTCAACAAACCGCTGCCGGTGCCGCACGCGGCGGAGTGGATGATGATCCCCGAACACTCTGTGGATCAGGTCCTGGAGACCGGCGCCCTCCGCAGCCTCTACCCGCAAGACGTCCTGGAGGCGGCCCGCCGCATGGACCGCCAGCGCCGCGAGCATGACGAGCGCCACGCCGACAAACCCTGAGGGGAGCCTGCCGGGCCGCCTGTATAATCGTAGTTGCATGGATCTTTTCGACGAACCCGGCTCCGAGAGCCTCTCCCGGCGCGCCCCTCTGGCCGAGAGGCTGCGCCCGAAGACGCTGGACGAGGTAGTCGGCCAGCCTCACCTGACGGGCGCGGAAGGGCCTTTGAGGGCGGCGGTCGAGCGGGGCAGGATCGGGTCCCTCGTCCTCTGGGGTCCGCCGGGGACCGGCAAGACGACGCTGGCGCGCGTGCTCGCCGGCACGGTCGAGGAGGAGTTCGTCCCCCTCAGCGCGGTGACGAGCGGGGTCAGGGATCTGCGGGCCGCGCTGGACGGCGCGCGCGAGCGCCTCAAGTACGAGGGGCGGGGAACGCTCGTCTTCGTGGACGAGGTCCACCGGTTCAACAAGACGCAGCAGGACGCGCTCCTTCCCGCGCTCGAGGAGGGGCTCGTGGACTTTATAGGGGCGACTACCGAGAACCCCTCTTTCGAGGTGACGGCACCGCTGCTCTCCCGCTCGCGCGTGCTGCGGTTGCGCCCGCTCGACGAAGCAGACCTGGGCGAGCTGCTGGACCGTGGATCGGGGGATCTGGGCGTCGAGGTCTCGCCGGGCGCCCGCGAGTACCTGCTGCGGCTCTCGGGAGGTGACGGGAGAAGGCTGTTGAACGCGCTGGAGGTCACGGCCTCCGGGGCGGAGCGCGTCGAGGTGGGGGACGTCGAGCGGGCGGTGGGGCAGAGGTCTCTGCGCTACGGGCGCGAGGAGCACTACGACGTCATAAGCGCGTTCATAAAGAGCGTGCGCGGTGGCGACCCGGACGCTGCGCTGCACTACCTGGCGAGGATGCTCGAGGCGGGGGAGGATCCCGTCTTCGTGGCCCGCAGGCTCGTTATCCTCGCCTCCGAGGACATCGGCAACGCCGACCCTCACGGCCTGCCGCTCGCCGTGGCCGCTGCCCAGGCCGTCCAGATGATCGGGATGCCCGAGGGGCGTATCCCGCTCGCCCAGGCGACGACCTACCTGGCCTCCGCCCCGAAATCCAACGCCTCGTACGCGGGTATCGGCAGAGCCCTCCAGGACGTGCGGCAGGGTACGGCCACGGAGGTCCCGCTGCGCCTGCGCAACGCGGCGACGGGCCTGATGAAGGAGGAGGGATACGGGGCAGGCTACCGCTACGCTCACGACGACGAGCCGGAGGGTATGAACGACCACTATCTCCCCGAGGAGCTCGCAGGACGCGTGTACTACGAGCCGAAGGAGAAGGGAGCGGAGGCGGAGATCCGGGAGCGCATCCTACGCTGGCGCGAGGGCCGCAGGTCGCGGGAGACCCGCCCGGACGAATAAGAAGGGCCGGTGGCGTACCACCGGCCCTCCGAAGACGGCGAGGGTGCTTACGAGCCGCGCACCTCGTCGCCCGGGCTCTCCTTCGAGGCAGAGAGCGCCTTGCCGATGTACTCGCCCATCTCCCGCACCTCACCGGTGTCGATGCCGTGGATGTTCTCCTCCTGGCTCCACATTCTGTTCAAGGAGCGCTGGATCCCGGGGTCTCCGCCGGTGAACTCCTCGACGAGCCCCATCCAGCGCCTGGCGAGCTCCTGCACCCGCTCGTCCGACGGGTCGGTGCCAGCCTCCATCTCGGCGCGGACCTGCTCCATGAGCTCGGCCCACTCGATTTGCGACTGGCGAATCCTCTCCTCCCCGACCTCCCTCCCTCGCCGGTCCAGGTACTCCAGCTGCTCCGGGGAGTAGTACTTGTTCATCCTCTCGGACATCTCGATCACCTCCATGATCGTCTCCACAAACCGCTCGGAGGAGACCTCCTCTCCCGAGCCGAGGCGGTCCGCCACCGCCTCCAGGCGGGCGCAGAGCCTGCGCTGCGCCTCGATCCTCTCCTTGAGCCGGGCCAGGTGGAGCTCTATTACGCGCTCCAGGGGAACGTCGGACCCGTCCAGGTACTCCCCGACCTCCCGCAACGTGAACCCGAGGGCCCGCAGCGACTTGATCCGCTGCAAGCGAACGACGTCCTCGCCGGTGTAGAGCCGGTGTCCGCCTTCGGTGCGCCACGACGGCGAGAGCAGACCGATCTCGTCGTAGTACCGCAGCGCACGCACCGAGAGCCCCGTCCGCCGCGCAAGCTCGCCCACCTTCCACGCAGCAGGCCCCGAGCCTTCCACTCCTCGGTGTCGAGAGACGGCGTCCATGCCCAAAGGGTACAACCTCACGTTGCGTAAGGTTCAAGGGCATTTTCGAGATTTTTTCGGATCGTCGGCGGCCGGGGTGTGAGGTCGGAGGGGTAGAATTGCTCAGGCCCCGGCGAAAGGAGAGGCATGACGGACCGGGACGTTGGCCCCAATGCGGCAGCTGCGGGCACGTTCGCCCTGGGCAGCGATCTCAACGTGAACCGCCTGGGCTTCGGCGCGATGCGCATCACCGGTCCCGGAATCTGGGGAGAACCCGAGGACCCCTACAAGGCCAAAGCCGTGCTCAGAAGAGCTGTCGAGTTCGGCATAAACCTAATAGACACCGCTGACATCTACGGCCCGGAGGTCTCGGAGCGGCTAATATCCGAGGCGCTTCATCCCTATCCCGAGGGTTTGGTCATCGCCACCAAAGGCGGCCACACGCGCCCGGAACCGGACCGGCTGGTGCCAGACGGGCGGCCCGTTCACCTGCGCGAGGCCTGCGAGGGGAGCATGCGACGGCTTGGAGTGGACCGGATAGACCTCTACCAGCTCCACACCCCCGACCCTGAGGTGCCCTTCGAGGACTCGGTGTGGACGCTCGCACAGCTCAGGGACGAGGGCAAGATACGGCACGTCGGCCTCTCGAACGTCGGGGTGAGGGAGCTGGAGATCGCCATAGACATCGTACCCGTGGCCTCGGTCCAGAACCGCTACAACCTGACCGACCGCTCCTCGGAGGCGGTGCTGCAGGCCTGCGAGAGGGAGGGGGTCGGGTTCATACCCTGGTCCCCGCTCGCCACGGGCAGGCTGGCGAGGCCCGGCGGGCCGCTGGAGGA
>DATACV010000307.1:0-4110 GCA_036258875.1 Rubrobacteraceae bacterium | reverse complement strand
ATGGGCTTCGAGTACGGCTACTCGGTGAACGCGCGCGACGCCCTCACCCTCTGGGAGGCCCAGTACGGGGACTTCGCCAACGTCGCGCAGCCCATGATCGACCAGTTCATAGTCTCGGGGCAGGCGAAGTGGGGGCAGACCTCGGGGCTCGTCCTCCTCTTGCCGCACGGCTACGAGGGCCAGGGCCCCGAGCACTCCAGCGCCCGCCTGGAGCGCTTCCTCGGGCTCGCCGCAAACGAGAACGTGAGGATAGCCAACCTCACTACCGCGGCCCAGTACTTCCACCTCCTGCGCGCCCAGGCCGAGCTCAAGGACAACCAGCGCCCCCTGATAATCATGACCCCGAAGAGCCTCCTCAGGCACCCCATGGCCGCCTCCCGGCTGGGGGACCTCACCGACGGCGCCTTCCTCCCCGTCCTCGACGACGAGGAGGCGCGCGAGAGGGCTGGCTCGGTCGAGCGCCTCATCCTGTGCTCGGGCAAGATCTACACCGAGCTGGCCGGCAGCGAGCTCAGGGAGGAGGCGGTGGACACCGCGGTGGCCCGCATCGAGCTCCTCTACCCCTTCCCCGAGGAGCGACTGCGCGAGGTCATCGAGGGCTACCCGAACCTGCGCGAGGTCCTCTGGGTCCAGGAGGAGCCCAGGAACATGGGGGCCTGGACGTTCGTCGAGCCGCGTCTGCGCGAGCTGACCGACGAGGAGGTCTCCTTGCGGTACGTCGGCAAGCCGGCCCGTCCCAGCCCGGCTCAGGGCTCGGCGCGCTTCCACAAGGAGGAGCACGCGGGGCTGGTCAGGGCCGCCTTCGAGAGCGTGGACGGGGATCTGGAGGAGGCCGAGGCGGCCGCACAGGGGACGCAGGGCCGCGCCCCCGGCCCGAGCGACTGAGGCTCGGAGAGCCTAGAGAAAGAGGTGTTGCCAGGTGGCGGTTGAGATACACGTCCCGGAGCTTGGAGAGTCGGTAGCCGACGCGACGGTAGGGCGCTGGCTCAAGCAGGAGGGCGAGGCCGTGAAGTCCGGCGATCCCCTCGTAGAGCTGGAGACGGACAAGATCAACTTCGAGGTCGAGGCCGAGCAGGACGGCGTCCTGGAGTCCATAGCCAAGAGCGAGGGCGAGACGGTGGGCGTCGGCGAGGTGATCGGCATGATCGGCGAGGGGGACGGCACCCCAGCCCCCGAAGAGACCGAGGAGGAAGAGGCGGAAGCCCCGGCGGAGGAGCAGCCGCAGGCCGAGCAGCCCGAGCCCGAGGCGGAAGAGACCACCGAGGAGGCGGACGGCCACCGCGAGGTGGAGGACGGGGTGAGGGCCTCCCCCTCGGTGAGGAAGCTGGCCCAGGAGTACGACATAGACCTCGGCGAGGTCTCGGGGAGCGGCTCAGGCGGGCGCGTTACCCGCGAGGACGTGGAGCGTCTGATCCGCGAGCAGGGCAGCGGCGGCGCGCCCGCCCGCGAGGCCGAGCGGCCAGCCCCGGAGGAGGACGGCAAGCGCGAGGCGGCGCCGGCTCCCGCAGCCGAGGACGGGCGCGAGGAGCGGGTGCGGCTCTCGCGCCGCAGGCTCACCATAGCCCAGCGGCTCGTCGAGTCGCAGCAGAACTCGGCGATGCTAACCACCTTCAACGAGGCCGACATGAGCGCGGTCCTGGAGCTCCGAAGGCGGCGCAAGGAGCAGTTCCAGGAGCGCACAGGGGCGCGCCTCGGCTTCATGAGCTTCTTCACCAAGGCCTCCGTGGCGGCGCTCAAGGCGTTCCCGAAGGTCAACGCCGAGCTGCAGGACAAGGAGCTCGTTCTCAAGCACTACTACGACATAGGAGTCGCGGTGAGCACCGACGAGGGGCTCGTCGTCCCCGTCGTGCGCGACGCCGACCGCAAGAACTTCGCCGAGATAGAGCAGACGATCGCGGACCTCGCCACGAAGGCACGCGAGGGCAAGCTCACCCTCGAGGACCTGCGCGGCGGCACCTTCACCATCACCAACGGTGGCATCTTCGGCTCGCTCGTCTCGACCCCCATACTGACGCTGCCGCAGGTCGCGATCCTGGGGATGCACAAGATCCAGGAGCGCCCCGTCGCGGTAGACGGACAGGTCGAGATCCGACCGATGATGTACCTCGCCCTCTCCTACGACCACCGCGTCATAGACGGCGCCGAGGCCGTGAGCTTCCTCGTGCGCATAAAGGAGATGATCGAAGACCCCGAGTCACTGCTTTTGGAGGGGTAGAGTCCGGGCAGTAGGAGCGCCGAGGGGCCCTCTCCGGAGGGGCCCCTCTCTCACGTGGCATGCGAGGTCTCAGCTATCGCCTGGTGGAGGGCCGGGCCCCTGGCTGGCTACCGGCCTCGCGCTCTTTGCGGCGGGATCGGGGCGCAGCCACACCGAGACGTGAGCGGGCTGCACGGTCTCTCGCACCACCCCCACGAGATCGTCGTTCAGGGCTCCCAGATCTGTCTCGTTACGCAGCTTCGACGAGAGGTTCTCCAGCGTCTTCGCCGCGTCGTACTTGCGCCGGTAAAAGTATCTGTCTATGAACGACTGGATGCGGCGCCTGAGCGGGTTGAACAAGGCGGCTATCAACAGGGTCGAAGCCACCACGACGAGGGTGGACTGGTGGCCGGCGAGGGCTACGAATACGCGCTGCAGCACCACCACCGCGCCGAAGTAGAGCGCGACGAGCGCGGCGGTCAGGGAGCCGTAGACGAGGGTGCGGTTTATGAGGAGATCTATGTCGTAGAGCCTGTGCCTCACGATCGCTATGCCCGTGAAGACCGGCAACCCGAGCAAGGCGACGGACATTACCAGGATGCTGGCCCGCACGCTCCAGGGGATGATCGAGGCGCCCACGCAGATGGCGCCAGCCATCACTGCGCCTCCGTAAGCGAGCCACTTGATCTGCTGGCGCTCCACGCTCCCGGCGCGCCGGAGCCGAACGATGAGCGAGATGGCGGAAGCCACCATGGAGCCCGCGGCCACGACGCTAGCCGCGACCCCCACCACCCCCACGAGCGGGCTATCTATACCGTAGGGGTTCGCTATCTGTGGGAAGTCCACGAGCGGGCCGGCCTTGAGCGCGTAGCCCGCCACGCCGCCTGAGGTCCCGAGCGCGATGCCCCAGGGCACGGGCCGCCAGCGGGGCGAGGGAAGCCGACCGTCGGGAAACAGCAGCAACAGCAAGCTCGCGGGGGCGTAGACCAGGAGGACCCACGACCACGAACTTAACCACGCCGCCGCCTTGCCGAGATCGCTCGCGCCGAAGCCGCTCGCCAGCCAGAATTCGGCGTAGTCCCCCGCGAAGGAGTTGAGCCCTATCGTCACGCCCACGCCGCAGAAGAGCCAGCCTATGGCGTTGCGGGGATGGCGGGAAGCGACGAGGGCGCCCACGATCGAGAAGGGGAGCAGCGTAACCAGGTTGGCGATGACGCTGCCATCAGCTGTCTCGCCGCTGAACGGGAGATCCGGAGCGACCGAGCTCGCCGCGCGAGAGAGCGCGATCCCACCCACAAGGAGCGCCACGGATAGCGCTACCAGCGACCAGGCGAGCCAGGAGGCAGCGCGGGTGTGCGTCCCACTGACTCCTCGACCTTGCTCGTCTGTCCCTTCTGTCACGCCGGCACTCTACAACGCCATCGTCTCCCGAACGTTACGACAACCGTTACGACGGCGCGTTCTCGCGAATGTTTGGCCTCTCAGGGCACACCGTTGCCCTCGGTGTCAGGCGACCTCCGGCTTGACTTCCGACGGCCTCTCTGAGAGCGTGGCGGTAAAGCCAAGGGGTGAGGGATTTGGACAGACAGGCCGAGTTCTTGCGCATGCAGAAGCCGTTGAAGGAGAGGTACCGCAGCGAGCCGGGCTCCTCGCGCATAACGCTGGCCGCGAGGGCCAGCCAGCAGCACACGCCCGTTGCCTGCTCCGTGGACATAGGCCGCGCCGTCTACGAGACCCAGGCCCACGCCGGGGTCGGGGGTGCTGGCACCGCCGCCTGCTCCGGAGACCTCCTTCTCGGCGCCCTGGCGGCCTGCGCTCAGGTAACCTGCCAGATGGTAGCCGAGGCGATGGGGGTAGAGGCCGAGCGCATCGAGGTCGAGGTCGTGGGCGAGCTGGACCTCGCGGGAACGCTGGGC
>DATACV010000306.1:0-3678 GCA_036258875.1 Rubrobacteraceae bacterium | reverse complement strand
GAGGGGCGCCATGCTGTTCGGGAGCACGCCGGAGAAGACGATCTGGGCGTTCCCCGCGCCGAGGGCGCGTTCCGCCTCGATGTAGTCGCGCTCGCGCACCGAGATCACCGCCGAGCGCACCACCCGCGCCATCTGCGGGATAAAGACGATGCCGATGGCGAGCATCGCGTTCGTCAGGCTCGCCCCCAGCACGGAGACGATCACGATAGCGAGAAGGATGCTCGGGAAGGCGAGTAGCACGTCCATCAGGCGCATCAGCACCGAGTCGGGACGGCCCCCGAAGTATCCGGCCACAACCCCGATTATGGTCCCCGCCGCGGTGGCGAGGACGACGGCGGCGAGCCCGGCGGTCAGCGAGATCCTGGCGCCGAAGATCACGCGCGAGAGGATGTCCCGGCCCAACTCGTCCTGCCCGAAGGGATGCGCGGCCGAAGGAGGGGCGAACTTCTCGGTGAGCTCTTGCTGCAGCGGGTCGTAGGGGGCTATGAGGGGCGCGAAGATCGCCAGCAGGATAAAGACGGCCATCACCAAGGCCCCGAATAGGGCCAGGCGGTTGGAGAAGAAGGTCCTGAGGAAGTCCTGGCGGCGGCTGCGCGTCTCGACGCCTGGGGCGACTAGTGTATCCTGCTGTATCTGGGCCTCCGCCATAGCGTCGCTAGTACCTCACCCTGGGGTCCAGGACGGCGTAGAGGATGTCTACCAGGAGGTTCACCAGCACGAAGAGCGCCGCCCCGTAGAGGACTACGCCCTGCACCATCGCGTAGTCGCGCTGGTAGATGGACTGGTAGGCGATCTGGCCTATCCCCGGCCAGGAGAAGATTGTCTCCGTGATCACCGCCCCGCCCATCAGGATCCCGACCTGAAGCCCTATGACCGTAACAGTGGGCAACATGGCGTTCCTGAGGGCATGCTTGAAGACCACCCGCCAGGGGACGACACCCTTGGCGCGGGCCGTGCGCACGTAGTCTTCGCCCATCACCTCGAGCATGCTCGAGCGGGTCATCCGCGTGATGATGGCCATCGCTGTCGTCCCGAGGGCTATGGCCGGCATGATGAGGTGCTTGAGCCCGTCCCAGAACGCCGGGAAGTTGAGCGTGAGCAGCGAGTCCACGAGCACGAGTCCCGTTATGGAGGTGACGGCGTAGCCGGTGCCGAGGCGTCCGGGGAAAGGCAGCCACCCCAGGTTCACGAAGAAGATCACTATGAGGATCATCGCGAGCCAGAAGATCGGCATGCTTATCCCGGTGAGCGCGAGGACCGAGGTCGCCTTGTCCAGCCAAGAGTACTGCTTGACGGCCGAGATCACGCCAACCGGCACCCCCACGATTATTGCGACGAACATGGCGAACATGGTGAGCTCGAGCGTGGCCGGGAACCGCTCGAAGAGCTCGGTCGTGACCGGCCGCCCCGTGACTATGGAGTCGCCCAGGTCGCCCCTGACAGCGTCGGCGAGGAAGAGCCCGTACTGCACGATGACGGGCTTGTCGAGCCCCATGTTCTGCCTGACCTGCTCGACCTGCTCCTGGGTTGCCTGCTGCCCGAGGAGCAGCTGCGCGGGGTCCCCGGGGATGGCGCGCACCATGAAGAACACCACGATGGAGACCCCAAGCAGCACGGGGATGATCTGCAGGACCCTGCGCCCGATGTACTCAGCCAGAGCCTACGCCCTCCTGAACCGGGAAGTCCCCGTCCCCTACGCGCCGCCGGAGAGGCTGACGCTGTTGAACGCCTCGCCGCCGGTCGGGCTCGCCTGGTAGCCCTGAACGCTCTTCTGCAAGCCGATGGGCGGCTTGGCGTAGGCGATGGGTACCCACGGGGCGTCCTCCACCAGCAGCTCCTGGGCCTGCATGTAGGCCTGCTCGCGCTCGCTCTCCTCGACGGTGGACTGCCCCTGCTGGAGCAGCTTGTCCACCTGGGGGTTCTTGTAGTAGGCGATGTTGAGCGCGTCTGTCTCGGTAGCGCTCGCGCTCCCGAGCAGGACGTTGAGGAAGTTGTCGGGGTCGCCGTTGTCGCCGGTCCAGCCGAGAAGCGCCATGGAGTGGTCGCCCGAGCCCGTCCTCTCCAGGTAGGTGCCCCACTCGTAGGTCACGAGCTTGGCGTTGACGCCGACCTCCTTGAGGTCCTGCTGCATCGCCTGGGCTATACCCTTGCCGTCGGGCATGTAGGGCCTGGGGATCGGCATGTACCACAGGTCGGTCTCGAGGTTCTCGACGCCCGCCTCCTGCAGGAGCTGGCGCGCCTGGTCCGGGTCGTAGGGGTAGCGCTCTACCTGGTCGTTCCAGAAAGGCACCTCCGGCGGCATGTAGGTCGTGGCTACCTCACCCGTGTCCCCGAAGAAGGCCTGCACGATCGCGTCCATGTCTATGGCGTGGTTTATGGCCCGGCGCACGTTGACGTCGTTGAACGGCTCTTTCTGGGTGTTCATCGCGAGGTACCCGATCGTGAGCGGCGGCCTGAACACGACGTTGAGCCCCGACTGCTTGACGGTCGGGACGTCGTCTGGGGTGAGACCGTCGGCGGCGGAGAGCTCGCCGCCTGTGAGCGCGGCCACCCTGGAGGTGTTGTCGGGGATGGAGCGGACCGTGACCTTCTGCACCTCCGGGCCGCCCCCGCCCTCGCTCGCTGGCACGTCGGAGCCCCACCACGCGTCGTTGGCCTCGAGCTCGACCGTCGAGCCCCTGTTCCACTCGACGAACTTGAACGGACCCGTCCCTATGGGGTTCTGCCAGAACCCCTCGACGTCCTCCTCTATCGCCTTGGGGGAGGCGATCCCGAACGGGCTCATGGCGACGTTCTTGAGGAACGGCCCCTGCGGCTGCTTGAGGTTGACGCGCACGGTGTACTCGTCCACGACGTCGACGCCCGTGATGATGGAGTCGTCGTCGACGCCCCCGAACTGGCCGACGTAGTAGGCGAAGTTCTCGCTCTGCCCGCCGCCGCCCTTGTGGTACGGGTTGTTGCTGTCGCGCCAGCGGTCGAAGTTGAACTTGACGGCCTCAGCATTGAAGGGCGCCCCGTCGTGGAACTTGACGCCTTCCCTGAGCTTGAAGGTGTACGTCCTGCCGCCGTCCTCGGGCTGGGGGATCTCGGTCGCCAGCGCCGGTATTACGTCAGTGCTCTCGGGCGCGAAGTCCAGCAGACCGTCGAAGATCTGACGCGTCACCCTGAGCGACTCGCCGTCTGTGGTGTTTATGGGGTCTAGCGAGACGGAGTCCGCCCCGCGGCCGAAGACGAAGGTGTTGGCCCCCGCGGCGCCCCCGCCGCCGCCCTGCTGGCCGCCCTGGATCTGTCCGCCTCCGCCGCAGCCGGCGACGCCGAGCAAGGTGGCGCCGGCCAGGCCGGCACCGCTCAGCCTGAGGAAGTCGCGACGGCTTATCTGTATGCTTCGCCTTGGCAAGGTATGCTCCCTTCTAAACCCCGTCGGATGAACATCCGCACTCCGAGTAAGGTAACATTTGCTCCCTCGCGCCGCCACCTAGAGGTCGCTCTGCCTTTCGGGCTTCGCTTCAGCACGCTCCAGCCTTCGGCTTCCGCTAGTCAGCACGCTTCGGCCCGGCTTGCAGCCGGCCCTCGCTCTCGGCATTTCAGCTTCTTGCTGAGATGCTGACGAGCCCGCGGAGCGGGCGTGCTGACAAGCGAGGACCTTTAGGTCCGAAGCGTGCTGAAAGCCTGCGAAGC
>DATACV010000305.1:0-1696 GCA_036258875.1 Rubrobacteraceae bacterium | reverse complement strand
ACCGACGGGGCTCGAACCCGCGACCTCCCCTAGAGCCACAAATAGGTGGTCGGGGCATAAGGGGCGGTCGAAGCGAGACTCTAGTCGATACGAGTATGACCTGACGAAGGCGGATTGCAGTACGGCTGCAGTATGGGTCCGCGAGGCCCGCGAGGGGGCGGAGGCAGGCTGCCCTCGCCCGACGCGCTCCCCGACCTCACCGCTCTACTGGTATCTCAGTTGGTGTGCCACTCCTTCCTACCCCTCCTCCGCGAGCGCCGCCACCAGTTCGCCGCAGAAGGCGGGGATGTCGGGGACGACGCGGCCCCAGACCAAGTGGGAGGTGCCTGAGAAACGCCCGGATACGTCTCCGACGGCCCTCTCGGGCGGCCCCAATAGATTCCGCGTTAGCGGCTGGTGTGCTCACGGGTGTGGCGCGATGTTCGCGAGGAGACGAGGCCGAGGATGAAGCCTAATAGCTCCTCTGCGGTCGGTGGCATATCAAATGACAGAGCCGACCGGCTAGACTCCTAGCGCCTCTGGCAGTTCGGCGACGCTCCGGAGGAGGAGATCCGGCGCTCCCTCCGCCTCGGGGCGGTATTTGCCCGTCTTGACCAGGATGCCCGTCAGCCCGGCCGACTGCGCCCCGGCCACGTCCGCCTCCGCGTCGTCCCCGACCATGGCGACCTCGTTGGCTTCGAGACCCATATCCTCGCGGGCGAGGCGGAAGAAGTCTTCCTCGGGCTTCCCCACAACGGTGGCCCTCTTGCCGCTCGCGTACTCCAGGGCGGCGACGAACGGGCCGGCGTCCAGCGACAGCCCTTCCCGCGTGCGCCAGTAACGGTTCTTCTGCAACGCCAACAGTTCCGCGCCGCCGACGAGGCGGCGGAACACGGCGTTCAGGCGCTCGTAGGTGAAGCCCGCCCCGAGGTCCCCAACCAGCACGCACTCCGGGTGGTCTTCGACGAGGTCGACCCCTCGCAGGTCCGCTAGCAGGGACTCTTCCACGAGCGGGTAGCACCTTCGATTCCCGATCAGGGCGGACGCCGCCCTTGCGGGCGTGAAAATCTCCGCCTCCTCGACCTCGAAGCCGAGGGCTCCCAGCTGCTCGCGCACCGCCCGGCGGGGCTTTCGGGTCGTGTTGGTGACGTAGCGGAGGGCGAGGCCGGAAGCCGCGAGCCTCTCCACGGCCTCGCGGGCGCCCTCGACGGGCTCCTCCCCGACGTAGAGCGTCCCGTCCAGGTCCAGCAGCAGCCCCTCGACGCGCATGCGGGCATGATAGCCGGGGAAGGTGGCGGAGGCTATCCGCCCTTCCCCCTAGTGGTGGGGTAACCGCCTACGGCGAGGACCGGCGCTGGTGCTACGCGGACGGGGCTCAGGTTGCGGAACCGATCCCTGAGCCTGCGCCAAACGGCTAAGCGTCTCCGTTCGCTCGTCTGATCAGGATTCGCCAAATGTTCTCAGCAACCCATCATTTCGGATTTCTCATCGCTATCGTTCCACGCAGTCATGAATTCCGAATGAAGGCGTGATGGAAACAAGCGATCACCACGGCTTGCACCACTAGTAGGGTGGGGCGTGTACACATAACAACTGGGATAATGTGGGGAGCGATCCCGGATGGAGATGGCGTGGAGCAACGAGTAGAGTAAGGGATGGGCCAGGTTAAGGAGGCGCGGCGAGTGCCGTGGGTTCTGGAAGACCGAAGAGCCGGCGG
>DATACV010000304.1:0-1909 GCA_036258875.1 Rubrobacteraceae bacterium | reverse complement strand
CCCCTCGAGAACCTCCCTGCTCACGTAATCTTCTAGCGAGCCGACCTCCACCTCCCGCGGCGGGCTTACCTCGACGAAGCTGTGGCGTCCGACGGCGTTCTCTCTAAGCCAGCCCTCCTCGACCTCCTTCGACCTCCCGAGGTCGTAGCCTGTCTCGAAGTAGGCGGCGCGGAGCCCCCCGCCCGCGATCTCGACGACCAGGATGGGGTATCTGCCGGGTGAGTACGCCCGGACCTTCACCGTCTGCGCAGGCATGAGCGGAGTTTATACGAGAGCGGCGCGCCATACAGCGGTTTTGCGAAAGGCATTGAGGTTCTTAGGCATTGAGGGTCCGAGCTTGGGGACCAGCCTCGCCGAGCATCCCCAAGACCTAAACACCTGAGAACCTGAGAGCCTCACCGCAAACCGCTCTAGGAGCCCGTAAAGATTGGGCTCCCAGAGCACCGTGATAGAATCACGCCAGTATGAAGACGCCGTATGACGCTCGTATTCGCGGAGGGAGACCTCATGTCAGATCCCATACCCAAAGACGGAGGAACTGAGGCCAGAGGCTCCGACGAGTCCCTACCCGACCGGCTACCGCCCGAAGACCTGCCGGAGGAACTGATCAGGAGGCGCCTGGCGCGCCTTGACACGAGGCGCGCTTTAGCGGATCTCTGCAAGAGCGTGCCGGGGCTCGAAGAGGTGCTCCTCCCCCGCGGCATCCAGGCCGACGCCCTGACCCGCAAGTCGGGCGCCGGCGCCTCGCTTCTCAAGCACCTGGTGCGCCGGATCATGCAGGAGCCCGCGGCCTGGGGGGCGTTCCGGACCGCCGTGCAGGAGCAGATCCCACCCGAGACCTTCGAGGCCCTCGAGGACTTCTCGCCGAAGAAGCTGAAGAAGCTCTCCAGCTCCCACACCACCGAGGGCCTCCTCCTCGCAGCCCTTAGCGGCGAGGGGGACCCGGACGACGAGGTGGTCGCGACCCTCATAAAGGCCTGGCGCAGCGAGCACCAGCAGGCCGAGAAGCGCGCCTCCCAGAACGCGCACGTCCGGGAGCTCGAGACCGAGCTGGAGCGCCTGAAGGAGGAGAACGAGCAGCTCTCTTTCGCCTCGCGCGCCGCCAAGGAGCGCGCCGCGGCGCTCGCCGAGGAGGTCGCGGTCCTCACCGGTGAGCGGCAGGGGGCCTCGGACCTGGTGCGCAAGGCTGAGGAGCAGGCAGCCTCGGCCCTGGACATGCGCAGCCAGCTCGACGAGCGCATCGCCGAGCTGGAGAGACGCGGCGCCCAGCTGGAGCGGGCGCTCGAGGGCGAGCGGTCCGCCTACTCGAAGGCCGCCGAACGCGTCGAGGAGCTGCACGCGGAGCTCGGCCAGGTCATGGCGGAGAGGGACCGTATCCAGGCCGCGTTGCGGAACGCCCGGTTCACCGACAAGGGCTTCGGGGAGCTGCTGGTAAGGGCCGTCAAGAACGAGGTAGGCGCGCTCCCCCCCTCGATCGACAGCGCGGCCCAGACCGCCCGCCTGCTCGAGTTCATGGGCAAGGTGCTCGCCGCCCACAACGACCTGCGGGAACCCGGCTCGACGCCCGGCTCCGAGCCCTCCGGGGAGGACGCCGAAGATTCGGAGTCCTCTCCACCTAGCCCGTCCGCCCCGCCGACAGGACCCGTCACGTCCACTATCGAGGTCTACGCGAGGCCGAGGCCGACCCTCTCTTTCCGCGCCCTTGGCGGGGCCGGGGAGGTCGGCGGCAGCAGCCACCTGCTCGACTTCGGCGCCACAAGGGTGCTCGTGGACGCAGGCATCAAGCCCGACGGTCGGGGGCCCCTGGCGCCGAACTTCGGGAAGCTCGAGAGGCTCGACGCCGCTGTGATAACCCACGCGCACCTCGACCACTGCGGGGCGCTGCCGCTCCTGGTCCGCGACAGGCCCG
>DATACV010000303.1:0-4693 GCA_036258875.1 Rubrobacteraceae bacterium | reverse complement strand
AGACGCCCCGGCGGGGCGTCTCTACTCGTAGAGGCCCGCCTTCTGTTTCTGGCGCTCTATGGCCGCCTTGACCGCGCGGGCGTCCGGGAGGGCCATGCGCTCCAGCTCGTGCTGGCGGCCGGCGTTGTCTACGATGACGAGGGTGCAGTTGATCATGCCCCGCACCCGGACCGCCGAGACGTCCCTGATGCTCAGCGCCTCGACGTTCTGTCCCTGCCACCCGCTGCGCAACTCTACCCTGTCGGCGTAGACGACGACTACGTTGTTACCCCGTGCCGTCGCCTGGGTTATCGGTGGTTCCAAACGCGCTCCGTCCTGTCCGTACCGGCTCCGAAATCCTCCATCGCTACGCGGAAGAACCCCGGAGACGCGTTCCCCGGGGCCTTCCGTCCAGGGCACAGGCCGGGGCTCTCCCGGCCGGTGCGGCTGTCGCTCGTGCTACGCCGTGCCCCCGGCCGGCCTCTCCACCGGGCTCGGCACCCTGGTGCTGCCGTTCCCGTTCTGGTGGTCCGTGGCGACCAGGTCGGGGTAACCGTAGACTCCGTGCTCGTGGATGTCCAGACCGTCGAGCTCCTGATCCGGCTTCACCCGGATGCCGATTGTGGCCTTGAGGACCGCGAAGACGGCAAGCGAGGCGAGGAAGACGAAGCCGCCGCACGCCACTATGCCGAGGGCCTGTATCCCGAGCTGGTAGAGCCCGCCGCCGTAGAAGAGACCGGGCCGGCCGATGGCCGCGAGATCAGGGGTCGTGAAGAGACCCGCAGAGAGCGTACCCCAGATACCACCCATTCCGTGGGCCGCGATCGCCCCGAGCGGGTCGTCGACCCCGATGCGGTCGACGTAGACGAGGGTCGCGTACATCACCACGCCGGCGATGAAGCCGATCACGATCGAAGCCCAGGGGGCGACGAAGGCGCAGGGGGCTGTGATGGCGACCAGGGCGGCGATCGCCCCGTTGCCGCCCATCCCGACGTCGACGTGGCGCCGGTAGGCGTAGCTCATGACCATCGCGCCGAGCACGCCGGCCGCGGCCGCAAGGGTGGTGGTGAGGGCTATGTCCGCGATCTGGGGGGTCGCAGCCATCGTCGAGCCAGGGTTGAAGCCGTACCAGCCTACCCAGAGGATCAGGACGCCGAGCACGGCGAGCGGCATGTTGTGCCCCGGGATCGTGACGGGCCTGCCCTCGTCGTCGTACTTGCCGAGACGGGGGCCGAGGAGCAACGTCCCGGCGAGCGCCGCCATCGCGCCCGAGAGGTGGACGACGGTCGAGCCTGCGAAGTCCTGCATGCCGAGCTCGGTCAGCCAGCCGCCGCCCCAGATCCAATGCCCCACCAGCGGGTAGAGGAGGCCGGCGAAGACTACCGCGAATATGACGTACACGGCGAACTTGGTCCGCTCGAGCATCGTGCCCCAGACGATGGCCAGCGAGACCGCGCAGAAAGCCACCTGGAAGAGGAACTTGGCCGACAGGGGGACCTGCGTCCACGAGAGACCGGCGTAGACGTCGTTGACCGCGCTCGCCGGCACGTTGAGGAACCAGCCCTGCGTCCCCATGATGGCGTTGCCGGCGCCGAAGGCGATGGCGAAGCCCACGGCCCAGAAGAGCAGGGCCGCGATCGCGAGGTTGACGAGTATCTTCGCGACCACGCTCCCGACGTTCTTCATCCGGGAGAAGCCGACCTCGAGCATCGCGAAGCCGGCCTGCATGAACAACACCAGGACCGCGGCGACGATGACCCACACGGTGTCCATCGCGAGCGAGAGGTCCGCGACCGTCGGCCCGTCCTGCGCGAGCGCCAGCCCCGGTAACGCGAGCACCATTATGAGGACGATGGTCGTCAATAAGCCAAGCCTTCGCAAAAGCTGCCTCCTTCGGACAGGGGTATGTACCTTACGAACATAGTCTAGGCACCGCTCCCCGAAGGGTCTTTAGCCGAGTGTACAAAGATGGTCGCCCCGCCACGCGCACTTGTTGCGGCGGATGTACAGGGCGGCGGGGCAGCGCGCCTGCCTCGCAGGCTCTCAGCACGCTCCAGCCTTCGGCTTCCGCTTGTCAGCACGCTTCGGGCTTCGCCCTCGCACTCAGCTTCTTGCCTTTCGAGCGCTCCCCCGCCACGCTTTGCGCGGCCGCTTCGGATGGCGCGCTCCGGGCCGCGGCCACGGACACCTTGCTGGAATGCTGACAAGCGGAGGCGTCAGCCGGAGCGTGCTGATAAGGCGCGAAGCGCCGTGCTGAGAGCTATCTGTCCGAGAAGCTCGAGGGTTGGCCCGGGACGCGGCCGAGGAGCTGCATGGCCTTTATGCCGAGCGTCAGTTGCTCTCGGTCCTCGCTCTTGTCCACGTCGAGGCCGGTGAGCTCGCCGACGCGGTCGAGACGGTAGCGAATGGTGTGACGATGGGCGAAGAGGCCCGTGGCGGTCTTGATCGTCGAGGCGTCGTTGTCCAGATAGGTGGTGAGGGTGTGGACGAGCTCCGTGCCGTAGCGCGAGTCGTAGCGGACCACGGGCTCGAGGGTCTCGGCGTAGAAGGTCTCGAGCTCCTCGGGGTTCTCCTGCAAGACCCGGAAGAGGAGCTTGTAGGTGCCCGACCCCTCGAAGGTCGAGACGGAGGAGGGACCGTGGATGCGCTGCCCGATCTCGAGCGCCACCTCCGCCTCCGAGTAGGCGTCGGGGAGCTGCGCCGGGTCGCTCTTGTAGCGCCCGATCCCCACCGAGACCGTGAGGTCGGGCAGGAGCCCCTTGGCGTAGCGCTGGACGTTCCTGGCCAGCCGGTGCGCCAGCTCGGGCAGCTCCTGCGGCGTCTCGTTCTCGGAGGGGCCGAGGAAGAGGATGACGTTGTCCGAGCGGGGGCCGAGGAGGAAGTTGGAGAAGAGTTGGCGGGCCTGCAGGCGCACGGCGTCCGCCAGGCGCCGCTTGAGCTCCTGGATGGCCGGCTCCTTCGGTTTGCGTCGCTCCAGGTAGCGGGCGAAGTCGTCTATGTCCACGACGAGGACGAGCGCGCCCTGCGCGAGGTCGGCGTCGAGGTAGCCGGCGCGCTGCAAGAGGAGGTCTACCGAGCCGTAGTTGCCGCTTACGAGGTCGTCGACGAAGTCACCCCTGACGCCAAGCTGGGTCTCGAGGCGGATGCGCTCCTTTCCGAGCTCCGTCTCCAACACACGCCGCGCCCAGTACAGGAAGACGACGTCTTCGGGGCCCAGGGGCTTCTCCCCGAGGTCCATCCATAGGTAGCCCGCCGGGGTACCGGTCCCGACCGGGGTCCAGTGGAGCTCCTCGTCCGCTATCCGCCAGCGCTCGACGGGCACCGAGAGGTAGCCGTCCGGAAGGCGGGCGTAGCGGTCCCTCCGCTCGCGGCGCGTCTCCTCCACCCCCGAGCCCTTCGAGGCCCGCAGGTTGTGCTCCTCGAGGAACCCCCGCAGCGCGTTCGGTTCCCCCGCCTCGGCCGCCGGGGAGCTGGATATCAGACGTCCCACCGGGTCTTCGACGACGACGGGACGGCCGAGGAGCTCGGAGATCCGGGCCGTGAGGTTTCCGAGCGACGCCTCGGCGCCCGCGCTCTCGATCAGGTCCCGCCCCGTGCCGTGGGAGAGGAGCAGGAGCCCGTCGCCGCCCGAGAAGAGGGAGAACAGCCGCCTGAGCGGTACCTCGGGTGGGACCACGAACAGCCCGATGCCCAGCGCCCTCGCGAGCTCGACGGCTTCAGGTGAGGGGTCGGCGCCGCCGCGCCACACGACGCCCGGGGACCCGTTCTCGCCGATGCCCTTCAAGAAACCCTCGTCCAGCGTCTCGCGGGAGGTGACGGCGATCTCGTCCGGGGCGAGCCAGCCGTCGGCGGGCTCCTCGACGGAGAGGCCGCGGACGGGTCGGGAGGCGTCGCCCGGCGCCGGGCGCCGGGCCCCGAGTTCCTCCACCAGTACCTGGGAAAACTCCTTGAGGATCATGACCTGTTCTCTCGAGACGTTACACGGTAGAGGACTGCTACACGCGCCCTAAATATATACGACACCGGGCGCGGAACGGAAGAAAAGGCGTCCGGGCGAATGATAAAATCTGCGTACACAGAATAGACCCTTTGGCCCTCTGACAGGGGGCCGTATACTTGCCCAAACTCGAGCGGGGAGAACGAAGATCGCCGAGAGCCAGATAGTCGTCCGCGGGGCCCGCGAACACAACCTGAAGAACGTAACCGTCTCGCTTCCGCGCGACGTCATGGTCGTCGTGACGGGTCTCAGCGGGAGTGGGAAGTCCTCGCTCGCCTTCGACACCATCTACGCCGAGGGCCAGCGGCGCTACGTCGAGAGCCTCTCCGCCTACGCTAGGCAGTTTCTGGGGCAGATGGACAAGCCCGACGTGGACCACATAGACGGGCTCTCGCCAGCGGTCTCCATAGACCAGAAGACGACCTCCAACAACCCGCGCTCGACGGTGGCGACGGTCACGGAGATCTACGACTACCTGAGGCTCCTCTACGCGCGCGCCGGAAGGCCGCACTGCCACGTCTGCGGCTTCCCTGTCGCCTCCTCGACGCCGCAGCAGATGGTAGAGAAGGTGCTCGAGCTGCCCGAGGGTACGCGCTTCATGGTGCTCGCGCCGGTGGTGCGTGGAAGAAAGGGCGAGTACGGGAGGTTCTTCCAGGAGCTGGCCGAGGAAGGCTACGCGCGGGTGCGGGTGGACGGCGAGCTGCACGAGCTGCCCGT
>DATACV010000302.1:0-3343 GCA_036258875.1 Rubrobacteraceae bacterium | reverse complement strand
CGGCCTCCTCACCGTGGAAGTTCCGCACGAGGGAGCGGGCCAGCTCGCGCTTCTGCTCGACCGGCTCGGCCTCGGGCATCGGACGGTCGAGCAGGAGCGCGTAGTAGCCGGGCATTAGGTGGTCGGGGATGCTCATGGCCTTCCCGAACATCTCGTTGGGGGGGTCCGTTACCCCGATGTAGTTGCCCAGCGACTTGCTCATCTTCGCCTGGCCGTCGGTGCCGACGAGGAGCGGGGTGGTGAGGACGCACTGGGGCACTTTGCCGTAGTACTCCATCACGTGGCGGCCCATGAGCAGGTTGTAGAGCTGGTCGGTGCCGCCGAGCTCCACGTCGGCGTCGAGGGCTACCGAGTCGTAGGCCTGCATCAGCGGGTAAAGGAGCTCTGTGAGCGTGATCGGGTCCCCCGCAGAGAAGCGCTTGCTGAAGTCGTCGCGCTCGAGTATCCGCGCCACCGTCGTCGCGCGCGTGAGCTCTATTATGTCGGCGAGCGAGAGCCCGGCGAGCCACTCGGAGTTGCGGCGTACCTCGGTCCTCTCTGGATCGAGCACCAGGTAGGCCTGTTCCAGGTACGTCTTCGTGTTCCCCTCGATCTGCTCTGGCGAGAGGACGGGCCGCGTCTTCGACCGCCCCGAGGGGTCCCCCACCCTCGCCGTGTAGTCGCCCACCACCAGCACCGCCGTGTGCCCCAGGTCCTGGAACTCGCGCAGCTTCCTGAGCACCACCACGAAGCCGAGGTGGATGTCGGGGGCCGTGGGGTCTATCCCCAGCTTGACCCTGAGGGCCTCGCCGCTCCGCAGGCGCCGGTCCAGCTCCTCGTGCGGGATCACGTCGACGGCGTTCCTATAGATCTGTTCGAAGCTCCGATCGGCCGTCATTAACGAAACGCAACTTTCTCGCAATATGAATGAAACTCGGTCTCGACCTAGTGTAGTATACCGACCCGATGGCTCGCACCTACCAGAGACGAGGGAGCACTGGCTCTCCCAGACGGCCCTCCTCGAAGCGGCCGGTCCGGCTTCCGACGTCCAAGAAGCGCGGCTTCCCGCACGGCGATCTCAGAGCGAAGCTACTCCGGATCGCGGGCCTCGCTCTCCTGTGCGCCGCGGTGGCTGGGGCCGCGTTTGCGGCAGGGGCGTACGCCGGCCTGATCCGGAGCGTCGAGCGGCTGGGCGAGCCCCAGAACCTCGAGACGCACCCTACCTACATCTACTCCGCCCCCCTCGCCGGAAACGAGGCTTCCCGGCGCGTGATAGGGACGATCTTCCAGGGCGAGAACCGCAAGACGGCCTCCATGGAGGAGATACCCATACACCTCCTCAACGCGCTCGTCGCCAAGGAGGACGAGCGATTCATGGAGCACGGCGGGGTGGACCTGTGGGGGATCATCCGCGCGCTGTACGTAGACATCCGGGCCGGCGACACCGTCGAGGGCGCGAGCACCATAACCCAGCAGTATGTCAAGAACGCCTACCTCACCCACGACCAGACGTGGAGGCGCAAGATCAAGGAAGCCCTCATCGCCATAGAGATCGAGCGCAAGAACGACGACAAGGACGCGATCCTCGCCAAGTACCTAAACACCGTGTACTTCGGGAACAACGCCTACGGGATCGAGGCGGCTGCGGAGACCTACTTCAACAAGTCAGTCGAAGACCTTACCGTCGCCGAGTCGGCGACACTGATCGGTCTTCTGTGGGCCCCCTCGACCCTCGGGGAGGACAAGGAGGCTGCCAGGTACCAGCGCGACCTCGTGCTCGAGAAGATGGCCGAGGCCGGCTACATCAGCAGGCACGACTCCATCGAGGCGATCGAGGATCCCATGCCGCGCAGGTGGCCGCTGGCCCCGATGGTCGAGTCCGGGCTCACGGGGCCGGCGATCACCCGCGACTTCGCCGAGATGGTGCAGGGAGAGCTGATCGCCAGGTACGGGGTGAACACGGTCCTGGGGGGCGGCTTGAGCGTCTACACGACCCTCGACCTCGAGGCGCAGGTGACGGCGCGCGAGGTCCTCTACGCCCCGGACGGCTACCTGCCGTCCCAGGAGTCCCCCGACGCCGCGCTCGTCTCCATGCAGCCGGGGACGGGCCGCATCACGGCGATGGTCGGCAACAGGGACCCGAGATCGCACTTCAACCTGGCGACCCAGGGCAGGCGCCAGCCGGGCAGCTCGTTCAAGCCCTTCGCCCTCATAGCCGCCCTGGAGCAGGGCATAGACCCTGAGACGGAGTTCGTCTCGGAGAAGAAGGTCTACGAGGTGGACGTTGGGACCGACAAACCCGAGCGCTGGAGGGTCAGGAACTACGACGGCATCGAGCGCGGCACCATAAGCCTCGAAGAGGCGCTGTGGTGGTC
Organism: Rubrobacteraceae bacterium; assembly: GCA_036258875.1. GTDB lineage: Bacteria > Actinomycetota > Rubrobacteria > Rubrobacterales > Rubrobacteraceae > JALYGY01. The sequence continues at coordinate 989 of DATACV010000302.1, read as the reverse complement.
GGACAACACGGTCTTCACAGACCTGGTCATGAACGAGAGCGGCAACGGGCTCGACGGCGGGCCCGCGGCGGTGGTCGACGTCGCCAAGAGGCTCGGGATAGAGGCGGACTTCGGCTCGCGTCCCCACCCCTCGGTAGTCCTCGGCACCGAGGAGGTCTCGCCGCTCGACATGGCGGTGGCCTACGCGACGATAGCCAACGAAGGCAGGCTGGTGGAGCCGACGGTGATCTCCCGGGTCGTCAACGAAGAGGAGGCGGGAGAGAAGGTCCTCTACGAGGCGCCGACCGAGCCCGAGGGGAGGCAGGTCATAGACCCCGAGATAGCCCACAAGGCCACCGAGATCATGATCGGGGACGTCACCGAGGGGATAGCCGAGGACGCTTCGCTTGGCGAACGGCCGGTCGCCGGCAAGACGGGCACTAGCGAGAATTTCTTCGACGCCTGGTTCATCGGCTACACCCCGCAGTTGCTGACGGGCATCTGGCTTGGCTACGCCGAAGGCGGCCAGACGCTGGAGTACGACCTGGAGTACGCCCGGGAGCTGAACGGTCTCTCGGGAGGTATCACCCCGGCCCAGATCTGGAAGACTTACATGGAACAGGTGCTCGCAGGGGAGCCTATCGAGCAGTTCGAGGGCGTGGAGATGCCAACGGAAGAGCGAACCACCCCGGCGAACGCCGCACCGCAAGACGCCGTCTCGCCGACCGCCACCGACCCGAACTTCGGGGTTGCCCCCGCCGTCGAGCGGGGCGTCGGCGCCGCGAGCGACCGTCTGGCCGGCGCGAGCCCTTCGAGCGCCGCTCCCTCCAGCGCCGCACCTTCGAGCGCGGCGCCCTCGAGCGCCAGCCCCTCCACCGTCAGCCCCGCGAGCGCGGCCCCGTCGAGCGCCGTCCCTTCCAGGAGGTCCGGAGGCCGCGGGCTTCGATAGTCTTCGGCCGCACGGAGACGTTCTCGTCTCCCAGCGCGAGGTAGCGCCAGGGCAGCTCGGT
>DATACV010000301.1:0-1951 GCA_036258875.1 Rubrobacteraceae bacterium | reverse complement strand
GTTCTCGGCGCCGCGAACCTCGACGATGGTCCCGCTGCCCCAGTCTTCGCGGAGCACGATGTCGGGATCGAGCACGGCGAGGAGGGCGTCGAAGTCTCCATCGCGCGCGGCGGCGAGGAAGGCTTCAACTACTTCTTCTTGCTGTGCGGTCGCGTCGGCGTCGGGGGTCGTGTGCGCACCGCGGATGCGGCGGCGAGCGCGGCTGGCGAGTTGGCGCGCCGCCTCGGGCGAGCGCTCGAGGATGGCGCCGATCTCCTCGAAGGGAACCGAGAACATGTCGTGGAGGACGTAGGCGAGCCGCTCCGCGGGGGTGAGCGTCTCGAGCACGACGAGCAGCGCGAGGCCGACGGAGTCGGCTAGCAGCGCCTCGTGCTCGGGGTCGATGCCGTCTGCGCGGTCGACGACGATCGGGTCAGGCAGGAGGCGTGCGTCGAGTGGCTGCTCGCGTCGCTCGGCTCGCCGGCGCGAGCGGAGCATGTTGAGCGCCACGCGTCCGACCACGGTGACGAGCCAGGCTTCGAGGTTGTCGATCTCGGCGGCGTCCGAGCGGCTGAGACGGATCCACGCCTCCTGGACTGCGTCGTCGGCCTCGCTGGTGGAGCCCAGCATCCGGTAGGCGACGGCTCGCAGCCGGGGCCGGTGCTCCTGGAATCGTTGTGCCAGCCAGTCGCGCTCGTCCATCGATATGTAGACCCCTCCCGGGCGCTGAATGTGACGTCACGTCTTGACGTCACGTCTCCGCGCCGCCGGGTGTCTTCCCTTTGAGATCGTAAACGATCTAGAGGAGGTTGTGGTATGGGCATAGCATTGTGGGTCGTTCAGGTGCTACTGGCTACGGCGTTCCTAGTGTCTGGGGCGACCAAGCTGTCGCAACCCAAGGAGAAGCTGGTCGGGAAGATGGCGTGGATGGAGGACTTCTCGCAGCCGACGGTGCGCATCATCGGCGCCCTGGAGGTCTTGGGGGCGATCGGGATCGTGCTGCCGGCCTTGAGCGGGATCCTGCCCTGGCTGACGCCGCTGGCCGCCCTCGGTCTGGCGCTGACGATGATCGGAGCCGCCCTTACGCACCTCAGGCGCGCGGAGTACGACGGCATCGCCGTGACCACGGTACTGCTCGTTCTGGCCGTCTTCGTGGCCTACGGGCGGTTCTTCGTCCTGCCGGCTTGAGAGTGCGCGGTTCGTAAAGTCCTTCGAAGTAGGCAGGGGGTTGCCGAGGTGAGGACGGAGCGGTCCACTACCGAGGGATGGCCCATCGCCGCGGGACGGGGCTCGGTCCCGTCCACCTGTCGGTCACGGACGGGGGCCGGGCTTTGCGCTTCGGGGAGGACCGCAAGCCATGCAAACACCGCAACACAGACAAAGGAGGAAACCGATGAGCGAACTTCGGGCCATCGCTGACCGCTTCGAGATCGAGGCGCTGCGCGGCGAGTTCACCGACGCGGTGATGATGCGCGACTACGACCGCCTCGCGTCGCTGTGAACAGAAGACGGGGTGGTGCGGATCCCCCACATCAACGAAGAGGCCGTCAGCCGGGAGGAGATCCGCGCCGGGATCGAGCGGCTGCAGGATCTATGGGACTACTTCGTGCAAACCACGCACCCGGGCACGATCGGGCTCGATGGCGACACCGCGGTTGGCCGTGCATACATCTCAGAGCTCGGGCGCATGCGCGACGGCAGCTCGCACCTGAACTACTCCGTGTACCACGACCGCTACCGGCGCACCCCGGAAGGCTGGAGGTTCACGGAGCGCGTCTATGAGATCAGATACGTCGACACCTCTCCGCAGGCAGGCTCGGCGCCCCACGCCGCGCCCGGGTCTATGTAGGCTGGCGTGCCATGGCTCGTGACATGAAATGACGTTGGTTGGAGCGGTCTAGAGGGGTTCGTTGAGGTCAGCGACCGCCACGCCAGCGGCTACGCCCACAGCTACGGCAGCGGCCACTGCCGG
>DATACV010000300.1:0-8872 GCA_036258875.1 Rubrobacteraceae bacterium | reverse complement strand
AGCTCGATCCCACGCACCCACTTGGCGCTCTTCCAGGCGTAGAGGCGCGGTACGACGAGGCGCATCGGGTACCCGTGACCAGGACCGAGCGGCTCCCCGTTGTGGTGGGTGGCGAAGAGCGCGTCGTCCTCGTAGAGCTCCTCGAGGGGAGCGTTCGTCGTGTAGCCGCCGTCGCAGAAGACCGAGAAGAACCTGGCCTCCGGCTTCGGTTCCGCCAGCTCCAGGACCTTCTTCGCAGGCACGCCCGTCCAGACGTTGTCCAGCTTGCTCCACGAGGTCACGCAGTGCATGTCCGCCTTGACCTCCACGGTGGGAAGCTCGTTCCACTCCTCCCACGTGAAGCGCAAGGGGTTCTCGACGAGGCCACTCACGGTGAAGTCCCAGCGCTCCGGGTCAAAGGTCGGGGTAGTGCCGTAGGTCAGGATCGGCCAGCGGTCGCCCACTAGGTACTGCCCCGGCGGCACCCGCTCCTTGCCGCGCGCGGTGTCTATCTCGATGCGTTGCAAAGCGCCTCCTGTGCGGTACTTCGGGCCCGAGAAAACGAGTCTAACACGCCGGAAACCGGGCAACCGCGGCTCCCTTGCGCACGTCGGGATCTTGCATGCTATCGAGTACAATTCGTTGGTGGTGGAGGCGAGACTCATGAACCGACAGCTACTCAGGGCCAAGCTCTACGTGCCCCGTGGTCGAGCGGATGCCGTGCCTCGTCCGCGTCTCTACGAGCGGCTGGACGAAGGCGTGCGGCGCGAGTTGACAGTCGTCTCCGCGCCGGCCGGTTTCGGCAAGACGACCCTGCTCGCGGACTGGAGCTGGCGCAGCGAGCTCCCCGTAGCCTGGGTCTCGCTGGACGAGAGGGACGACGATCCGGTGCGCTTCTTCCTGTACCTGATAGCGGCCATCGAGACGGTGCGCGACGGCTTCGGGGAGACAACGCGAGCCTTCCTGAGCTCCGGGGAGGCGTTCGAGCCCGTCCTGACCGCGCTCAGCAACGAGATCCTGGAGTCGCCGCGCGACTTCGTCCTCGTGCTCGACGACTACCACTCCATACGTTCGCCGACCATCCACGACGCCCTCGCCTACCTGCTGGACCACGCGCCGCCGCCGATACACCTGGTCGTCTCCGGGCGCGAGAGTCCACCGCTGCCTCTCGCAAGGCTGCGCGCCCGGGGACGCTTGACCGAGCTACGCGCCCCGGACCTGCGTTTCACCCTCGAAGAGGCGGCGGACTTCCTGGGCCGCACGATGGGTCTCGACCTATCCGGGGAGAGGGTCGCGACGCTGGAGAGGGGGACGGAGGGCTGGATCGCCGGCCTTCAGCTGGCGGCGCACGCCCTCCGGGGGCAAGAAGACGGCCCCGTCGAGGCTCTCGCTGGGAGCGCGCGCCACGTCTTCGACTACCTCGCCGACGAGGTCCTCTCCCGCCAGCCTGAGGACGTACGGGAGTTCCTGCTCAAGACCTCGATCGTCGAGACGCTTAACGGTCCCCTGTGCGAGGCCCTAACGGACACCTCCGACGGACAGGAGATGCTGGAGAGGCTGGAGAGGGCCAACCTCTTCCTCGTGCCGCTGGACGAAGGGGGGCGCTACTACCGTTACCATCACCTCTTCGCCGCCTTCCTGCGCGAACGCCTGCGACGCGTGCGCCCCGACGCTATCCGCGAGCTGCACAGCCGTGCCGGGCTCTGGTACGAGAGCGACGGCTGCCTGGCCGGGGCGGTCGAGCACGCCCTGGCCGCGGAAGACTTCGACCGGGCGGCGGACCTGATCGAGGAGGAGACTTCGATCGTGCGGCGCACGTACGTGGACACCTCCCTGCTGCTCCGCTGGCTGGGGACGCTGCCCGACCGGCTGGTGCGCCACCGCCTGGAACTCTCCCTCCTCTACGCCTGGGCGCTCGTCCACTCCGGACAGCTGGAGAGCGCCGAGCGTCGACTGCGGGATACAGAGGAGGGTGTGGGGCTCGACGCCGGAGCTTCACCTGCGGGACTCTCGGATAGAGAGCGCACGATGCTGGGTGAGATCTGCATCATCCGCGCCCGTATGGCAGCCATGCGGGAGAACGCACCGCTTACGACGGAGTTTTGCAATCGCGCCCTGGACCTGCTGCCTGAGGACGATCTCCGCCGGCGCGGCGACGTGGCGCTGGACCTGGGTCACGCCTACTGCTCGGTCGGAGACATCACAGCCGCCAGTGAGGCGTTCGCCAGGGCTGCCACCACCGGCCGGTCCGTCGACGACTTGCGGACCGCCCTGTTCGCTCTCCGCTATGGGGCCTCCCTGGAGATCATCAGGGGGAACCTGCGGCGGGCCGAAGACCTGCTGCTGCACGGCCGGCGGCTGGCCGAGAGCCGGCCAGACGGCGTGCCATCGGTAGCCGGCATCATCCACACGGGGATGGGCGAGTTGCTCTACGAACGCGGCGAGCTCGACGAGGCGCGACAACTCCTGGAGACGGGGGTCCACCACGGCAGGCAGAGCGGCGAGGCGAAGATCCTGGTCTACGGATACGTCAACCTCGCTCGCGTGCTGATGGCTCGTGGGGACGCCGAAGGGGCGCACTCGCTTCTCCGGGAGGCCGGCAGTCTCACGCCGCGATGGCCGCTCATCTGGGCGTGGCAGGCCCGATTCCACCTGGCGCAAGGCGACGTACGGTCGGCGGCGCGCTGGGCCCGGGAGTACGGGGCGACCCAGGATTACCTGAGCTACCCCCGCCACTTCGAGCGGATCACGATGGCCCGCGTGCTACTCGGGGAGGGCAGGACCGACGAGGCAGTCGACTCCCTCAGGCGGCTGCTGGAGGACGCGAGATCCGAGGGCCGGACGGCGCACGAGATAGAGCTTCTCGCGCTCCTCGCGCTTGCCCGCGAGCGGCGGGATAATAGCGGGGAGGCGTTGGACCACCTCGAGCGCGCGCTCGCCCTTGCCGAGCCGGAGGGCTTCGTGAGCCTGTTCGTCGACGAGGGGCCGCCGATGGCGGCACTTCTCTCGGGGTTGCTCAGGAGGAGGAGGCGGCGGGAAGACGCTTCGCGCAACGGCGGGCCGGTCGAGTACGCGGCCGAACTTTTGGGACGTTTCGCTGTGCGGGCGCCCGCCGGCGGGGGGCCTCCGGTCGCGCAACTCCCCGGCCTCGAACCGTTGAGCGAGCGGGAACTCGAGGTGCTGCGGCTCCTGGCGGCGGGGAGATCCAACCCCCAGATCGCGCGCGAACTCTACCTGGCCGTCGGGACCATCAAGGCGCACGTCCATCGCATCTACGGCAAGCTCCTGGTCAAGAACCGCACCGAAGCCGTCGCCAGGTCGAGGCAGCTGGGGCTTATCGACTAGGGTGCCGGACTAAACCCTTTTTAAACCCCGAGATCCAACCTTCGGTCGATCCCCTCTCCTCGCCCGGCTCCTAAGCTGGACCCGAAGCCGGAGAGGAGGCGCGTGATGATCGCTTACATGGACCTGAACGAGCAGGCGGATAAGGACTTCAGCCGCGCCAGGCGCTGGACGCTTGTGCGGCGGCTCGCCCGTCGCTTCCGGGACGACCCGCTACCCGCCTTCGAGGATCTCAGAAGGCCGCTCCGAGCGTACAATCGCGTGCGCCTGGGAACGAGGGTGGTGCCCGTGAGCAGCATCGTCGGCACCGTGGGTCGCCAGAAGGACTTCGACGGGTCCTTCATGCCGCTCCGGGCGAGCGTGGGGGAGAGGTGGAAGCGGATCGACCTGGCGTACCACCGGGCCGAGGACCTTCCGCCGGTGAGCCTCTACAAGCTGGGGGACTCGTACTTTGTCGAGGATGGCAACCACCGCGTCTCCGTAGCCCGCTACCACGGCACTCCGACCCTCGAGGCCGTCGTAACGGAGTTCCGCTTCCCCGCCGGCACGGGTCGTCGGGATCGCGACGTGCAGACCCCGGATAGCGCGGCACGGCGCACGAAGCGAGCGGCGTGAGCTTCCGTCTACTCGAAGCGGTGACGGGCCCCGACCTTGCCTACGCGTGGCCCGCGTTGCTGCTCACCGTCCTCGGGCTTGGCCTGCGCCGCGTCTCCAGAGACCCCAGGACGCCACGTGGCGACGCCGTGATAGTGGACCTGTGTATGGGGCTCGTAGCGGTGATGGCCCTGATACTCTGGTTGGTGGTCTCTCTGCGGGTACTTTTCTGAGCCCCGAGGTATCTGCGAGTCGCGGGAAGCGAGCCCGCAGGTAAGGAGCAGTACCGGCCGCCGCGCGGGATACCAGACCGGGCTACTCTGCCTCTACCTTCTTCGGCCTCCTCCCGATGCTCACCATCTCGGGGGTAACGCCAGTCGCCGGTCCGTCGCCGAGCTCCGCGTCGCGGTACTGGTAGACGCCACGGCAGGTGTGGCCGCCGGTGGTGCGCTTCTCGGTGTAGGAGAGCTTCACGTTCGGGTTGATGGCGCTGACCATCGCCTTCTCGTAGGTGGAGAAGGCAGCGCAGGGCTTGACGTCCCAGCCGGGTACGCCCTCCTGGCCCATCCCGCCGAACCACGGGCAGCGGTCCGCGTTTATGACGTACTCGCCGTCCTTCGTCTCGGTGAGCGTGATCTCGATGTCGAAGAAGCGATTGGCGAGCATGACCACGTCCACGGTGTCCTTCATGGTCTTGACGCCGAGTTGCTCGCGCAGGTCGCGCCCCTGCTTCTCGCCGATGCGGCTCATCGCGAGCTTGCCGACCTTCTGCCCGTCGTAGCCGAGGTCGTCAGCGGCCCGAATCATCTCGTCCAGGATCACGCCGGTCCCTGCGCTCGCCGCCTTCCACTTGTACCAGGTCGGCCCCGGCAGCCCGAGGCGCATCGCCAGGCGCGCGAGGAAGAGGGGCAACTTCGGGAGACCGTAGACCTTGAGCCACTTCATTACTGAGACGTCCTTCCTACGCTTACGACGACGCGTGCCACATTATAACCCCCGCGCCTCGCTCTACCGCGCGGCCCTCCCTTGGATTACCATTGTGCGGCCCGTGGAGCAAGCCTTGGTGAGCCGTGCGCGACGTTGAGAGACCAAAATCCTTTCTCCTCGCCTTGCGCCTGGGAGAGGCCCGTAGCCGGGCGGCGGGGTATCTGGATCTCTGCCTGGATCTCCTCTTCGCCAGCTCGCCGGCCTACGAGACCGTCGGCTGGGAAGGGGCGCTCCCCGATCTGGAATCCCGCCTGGGAAGGGTGTCGGGTGTCCTCGAGGAGCCAGCGCTGGCCGAGGTCGAGGAGAACACGCGCCGGCTGCTCGCGGAGAGCCGGGGCTACGACCCGTTCAGCCCCCGCTGGGCCGCCGACTCGCTCCTGGCGCGCTGCTGCTACCTCGTGTGCCGCCTCCTGGAGCCGGACGTCGTAGTCGAGACCGGGGTGGCCTACGGCGTGAGCTCTGCGTTCATCCTCAAGGCCCTCGAGGAGAACGGCCGCGGCGCCCTCCACAGCGTCGACCTGCCGCCCTTGAGAAAGGGGTACACCGAGTCCTGGGGCCTCGCCGTGGACGAGGCGCTGAGACCCAGATGGGAGGTCCACCGCGGTCCCAGCGCGCGGGTCCTGCCGGGGTTGCTCGTCGAGGTGGGAGTCGTGGACCTCTTCGTGCACGATAGCCTGCACACCACCCGCAACATGCGGCGCGAGTTCGAGGCGGTCTGGCCCCGCCTGCGGGACGGCGGCGTGATCCTGGCCGACGACGTCGAGCGAAACCGCGCCTTCGGCGAGCTGTTACGAAAGAGCCCGGCCCTCTGGCGCGTGGTCAGGGACGTGCAGGAGCGCCCGCTGCACGCTCACGCCGTGCCGAGAACTACCTTCGGTATCGTGGTGAAATAGCCTTCAGCCTTCAGCTCTCAGCCATCAGCAGAGGCGCGGTGCTAGGCACCCCTGCGGGCGCGAAGCCGGGTATCGCCTCGTGCGGAGTAAGCTGACCGCTCTAATACCCTGGCCTTCCCATCCTTGAGTAGGTGATCTGCTTCCCCGCCTCGACGCCGGGCTGGTCGAAGGCGTTGACGCCGTAGAGGGAGCCCGCGATGGCGGTCTGGACCTCGAGAGCCTGGAAGAGGTAGCCGAGGTTCTCTTCGCTCACGGCGCCGAGCTTTATGGTCGAGTTGGGCCTGCCGGCCTCGGTGAGGGCCTTCCGCGTCGCGTCGCACTCTACGTTGAGGAGCTCGGCCATCGTGTGCCCGCCGAGGTAGCCGACGCCCTCGAGGTCTTCGTAGGCCTCCGGCATCGGCAGGTCGCGCGGGTGGTTCTCGACCTCGACGATCTCGATGACCTTGTCCTGCGGCCCCTCCATGAAGAGCTGGACCTGGGAGTGCTGGTCGGTCGTGCCCACCGCGCCGTGCGGCGTCGAGCCCTTGCCGTCCTTGCCCAGGGACTCGGCCCACAGCTGGACGAACCAGGCAGCGAGCCTCTCCAGGGCGTCGGCGTAGGTCATCATGACCCTGACGTTGCGTCCCCTGGCGGTGTCCATGAGGTAGTGCATAACCGCCCCGACGGCGGCCGGGTGCTCCTCGCGTCTCTCGTTCACCTCGTCCACGCACTGGGCGGCGCCGGCGAGCAGCGCCTCGACGTCGAGGCCCGTTACGGCCGCCGGCAGCAGCCCGACGGGGGTGAGGACGGAGAACCTGCCGCCGACGTCCCTGGGGATCGGGAGCACCGTGAGGTCGTCGCGGTCGGAGATCTCCTTGAGGAAGCCCTCCTCGGGATCGGTGGTGGCGACGGTCCGCCCCTGGTAGCCGAAGGCGCCCAGAGCGTCGACGAGCCAGCCGCGGATCACGAGGAAGTTCGCCATCGTCTCGGCGGTCGAGCCGGACTTCGTCACGACGTTGACCCAGGTGCTCGTGGGGTCCGCGACGTCGAGTATGGCGGAGAGGGTGTTCGGGTCGGTGTTCTCGGCGAAGTGGATCCTCGGCCCGCGGCGACTCTCGACGGGGAGCGCGTTGTAGTAGGGGTGGTTGAGCGCCTTCTGGAGCGCCATCGGGCCCAGCCCCGAGCCCCCGATGCCGACGTGGACGAAGTCCGTGGCCCCGCTACTCCGGATCTCCTCGGCCACCCGCGCGGAGGCCTCGGCGTACTCGCTACTCTTCGGCAGCCGCATGAAGCCGGGGGGGTCTTGCAGAAACCCGTTCACGGCCTCCCGCAACCTCGGGCGCGCCTCGTCGAGCTCCTCACTCCTCAGGCCGCCCTCCACCTCCACGAGGTTTCCGTAATCGAAGGTAACTTCGGCCATCTCCTGGCTCCCCTCTCTCGCCTCTCCCGTCCGAACCGCTAGTTTAATCAACGGTATAATGCCCGGCCATCGTGCGAGTTACGCCCGCCACACCCCGCTCGAAGCCGTGAGGTCCGACGCCGCCCCCATCTCCGAGGTAATAACCCGCCTCAAGCGGGAGTACCCCGACGCCGATACCGAGCTGAACTGGGAGAACCCGCTCGAGCTCCTGGTCGCGACGATGCTCTCGGCCCAGACCACCGACGTGCGGGTGAACATGGTCACGCAGACCCTCTTCGAGAAGTACCGCACCGCCGCCGACTACGCGGGAGCAGACCCCGCCGAGCTCGAAGAGGACATCAGGCCCACCGGCTTCTTCCGCAACAAGGCCCGCTCCTTGCAGGGGATGGCCCGCGCCCTCCTCGAGCGCCACGGCGGGGAGGTCCCGCGCACCATGGACGAGCTCGTCGCCCTACCCGGCGTCGGGCGCAAGACCGCCAACGTGGTCCTCGGCAACGCCTTCGGCGTGGACGAGGGCGTCGTAGTGGACACTCACGTCCGCCGCGTCTCGACCAGGCTCGGCCTCACCGAGCAAAAGGACCCCGAGAAGATAGAAGTGGATCTCCTGCAATTGGTCCCCGAGGGGGAGCGCGCTCTCTTCTCGCACCTCCTCATCCTCCACGGCCGCCGGGTCTGCAAGGCCCGCAAGCCCGACTGCCCGGAGTGCGTCCTCAACGACGTCTGCCCGTCCGCGTTCCGGGTATGAGGCGGACTGCGAGAGGGTCGCGCCTCTTGCGGGGCAAGGCTTCTAGGCTCTGAGGCATTGAAGGTAGTCATCCAGCCCCTCCAAGAGCACCCCCAAAGAGCTCAAATACCCGAGAGCCTGAGAACCTAAAAACCTCAATACCTCGCATCCGACAGCGCGTATTTCTCGCAAAGCGCTCTAATAGCCGCCGTGCACGCGTCTTGATCGGTAGCTATTATGTACGTCGCTTAACATGAGGTTCCCGGTCTTGGATTCTCGAGGGGAGGAAAGATGGAGGCGAGGGCGAACGGGGAGGGGCTGAGGGGCGGCGCGCTCACCACCCTCGAGGCGATGGTAGTCTCGATGGGGTTCATGGCCCCTTCGGTGGCGATGTTCTTCAACACTCCCTTCATAGCCCAGTTCGCGGGCGCGGCGATGCCGCTTGCGATGTTGCTCTCCTTCGCGGCCGTCTTTTTGGTGGCGCTAGGCTTCTCGCAGCTCGCCCAGCGGACGGCCTCGGCGGGGAGCGTCTACGCGTTCGTCTCCAACGCCATCAACCCCAGGACGGGCTTCATGGGGATGTGGCTCTTCATCATCGGGTACGCCATCTTCGAGGCCGCAACGTACTCGATCTTCGCCGCTTTCGCGAGCGAGGAGCTGGACCGCATCTTCGGCCTGAGCGTGCCTTGGGTGATCCCCTTCTTCGTCATCGCGGGGCTGGTGTACACCTCTCCGTGCTCGGCATCACGCAGTCGGTGCGAGGCGGCCTCATCTTCCTCGCCTACGAGATCATCATAGTCACGATCTTGCTGCTGGTGGTCATCTTCCAGGGAGGGGCGGAGGGCAACACCCTCTCCGTCTTCAACCCCGCGACGGGGAACGGCCTCGGCGGCGTCTTCCTTGGCATGATCTACGGGATAATGTCCTTCGTCGGCTGGAAGGCGGCCGCTTCTC
>DATACV010000299.1:0-1974 GCA_036258875.1 Rubrobacteraceae bacterium | reverse complement strand
GTCGAGGCCGGTCGTCGGCTCGTCGAGGAACAGGATGCTCGGCCTGTGCACGAGGGCGAGCGCGAGGTCGAGCCGCCGCTTCATCCCGCCGGAGTAGCCGCGCACCCGCCTGTCGGCGGCCTCGGAGAGCCCGACGCGCTCGAGGAGCTCGTCGCCCCTCTTGCGGCGCTCGGCGCGCCCGAGGCCGTGCAGCGCGCCTTGCAGCCGCAGGTGGTCGCGCCCTGTGAGGAACTGGTCCAGCGCGGCCTCCTGGAGCGCCGCCCCGATGGAGGCCCGCACCTGCGGCCCCTCCTTCACGATGTCGTAGCCCGCGACGCGCGCTGTGCCGCTGGTCGGCGGCAGGAGGGTGGTGAGCATCAGGACCGTCGTGGACTTGCCGGCACCGTTCGGCCCGAGGAAGCCGTAGACCTCTCCCGGCTCGACGGTGAGGCTTACGCCGTCGACGGCCCTGGGCCCCTTGCGGAACTCGCGGACCAGGTTCTCGACCTCGATGCCGCCCCTGCGGCCCATCAGCAGATCTTCCTCAATATCAAAACCGCCTCTGCGAAAAGCTCTATCTCAAAACCCCTAGATTCTACGACGTAACCCGGAGGTTGGTGAGCTCCTCGCTGACCTCCCACAGCCTCTTCTGCGCAGCCTGGTCGCGCGGCTCCGGGGGCGAGACCTCCTTGCGATCCGTGAGGTACCTCCCGTTTAGCTCCCCGGCCTCGGGCGAGGACGCGAGGTAGACGAGCGTGTCGGCCCCCTGCTCGGGGGAACGCATGAACGGCTTGAGGACCCGGAAGAGCAGCGCGATGGGGCCGCGGTTGTTCTGGGCGAAGCCGGTGCTGACGGCGCCGGGGTGGAGGCAGTTGGCCACTACGCCTGTCCCCTCCAGCCTCCGCGCCAGTTCGTAGGTGAAGAGTACGTTGGCCTTCTTCGTCATCCCGTAGACCTGGAAGCCGCGGTAGCGCCGCTCGGACTGCAGGTCGTCGAAGTCTATCTCGGCCCCGCGCCTCGCCTCTGAGGAGACGGTGATGACGCGGCTAGGCGCGCTCTCTTCGAGCACCTCGAGCAGGAGGTTCGTCAGGAGGAACGGGGCCAGGTGGTTCACGGCGAGCGTCAGCTCGAGGCCGTCAGGGGTCTCGGTGCGCTTCGACTGCACCAGCCCGGCGTTGTTGACCAGCACGTCGAGGCGGTCGTGGCGCTCTCTGAACCTGTCCGCGAGCCCGCGCACCTCGGCCTGCACCGCGAGGTCCGCGCGGATGAACGAGACTCGCCCGGTGCCGGCCGCGTCCCGGATCTCCCTGACCGCCTCCCCCCCGCGATCGTCGCTACGCCCGCTCACGACGACCTCCGCGCCCATCGCGGCGAGCGCCGTAGCCGCGGCCCTGCCTATGCCGGAGGTGCCGCCCGTGATCAGGACGACCTTGCCCTCCATGCCGCCGTTCTCCACCCTGCTCCTTCTCGCTGGAAAGTGCCCGACGCCGTGCGTATACCACCCCTAGCTGAAAGGCGCGGTGAGAGCGCCAACAAGGGGGTCGGTCCCCGCGGCGGGAGGCCCCTTCCCGCTAGAAGGTCACGGCTGGGCCTGGAAGTAGATCCTGTCCACGTAGGTGTGGGTGTTCTTCTTTAGCTTCCTGCCGTCGAGCCAGCGCGGGAACCAGCTGTTGAGCATCAGGTGCATCGAGGTCCGGGGGACGCCGGTGTCCCAGGACATCATCTCCCGGCCGTCGGCGTAGAAGGTGACCGAAGCCTCGCCGGAGAGGGGGTCTCGCGCGTAGTCGAAGGCGTACTCGTGGAAGCCGGTGGTGGGTTCGAAGGGGAGGGTCCTGGTGACGGTGTGGGTCTGGGTGCCGCCCGCGTAGGTGGTGAACATGACGCGCCGCGTCGAGTCGTTGAAGACCTCAATGTCGATCTCGCTCTCGTAGTCAGGGGCCTTGTAGAGGAAGAAGCCCGTGATGGAGCTCGGCGCGTTTGGGACTCTCATACGCG
>DATACV010000298.1:0-6156 GCA_036258875.1 Rubrobacteraceae bacterium | reverse complement strand
CACCCTCGTGATCGCCGCGCTTTTCAACCCGCTGAGGCGGCGCATCCAGTCGTTTATAGACCGCCGCTTCTACAGGACGAGGTACGACGCGGCGAAGACGCTCGAAGCCTTCTCCGCCAGGCTGCGCGACGAGACCGACGTTGGCGAGCTCTCGGACGATCTTCTCGGCGTCGTGCACGAGACTGTGCACCCGGAGCACGCCTCGCTGTGGCTGCGGCCGTCGAGAAGACAAAAAATCTTCTCGAAAAAGTTACCGTGACGGCTCCCGTAACGGTCCCGTAACGGTGGCCCGCTAGAGTGGACCCATGAGCTTAAGAGAGAAAAGTGGAGAGAGGCGGATGAGACTCTCGACGCTGATACGGTGGGGCGGACCGGTGGCCATAGTGAGCGGCGTGTTCACGATGTTCTCTGACCTCCTCGGGCTCACGATCTACGTCCCCGGCCTCGGCGAGGCGGCCAACACGGGCTACCAGGCCGTCGGGTCGGGTGTGATCCTGTTCGCCCTCACGCTGCTGGTCATCGGCATGGTGGGGCTTTACGCAAGCCAGCCGAGGCCTGGTGGGCCGAGGGTCATCGAGTACGGCGACGGCCACGCCCGTTACGTCCTCGCGGAGTCCGAGGAGGAGAGAGGCCTCGTCTCGCTGCAAGACGCGGCCCGCGCCGCGCGCCTCGACGGCGCGACGGTGAGACGCCACCGGGCGGTTCCTCTGCAGACCCGCCGGGCATAGGCGGCTGACCCCGGCTCTCGGAAGAGCCGTCATGTCGCATGAGAAGGGGGCTCTCGCGGGTATGGTCGGCCCCGCGGCGTTCGCGCTCGTCGTCGTAGCCCTGACCCTCGTTCAGTACGACTTCATGGTCGAGCTCGGGTGGCATCCCGTCCGGAGCTCCGACGTTCCGTGGCCGAGCGGGCTGGCCCTGGGCCCCCTGGGATGGTTGCAGGTCGCGAACTTCGTCCTCTTCGGGCTAACGCTGATCGCCTTCGCGGTCGGGCTCCATCGCGGGGTGGCGCACGGGGGGAGGGGATCTAGAATCGGTCCCGCGCTCCTGATCCTGGCCGGCGTCGCGATGGTGCTCGCCGGCTTCAAGACGGACCCTGATCTCTCAGGCGGCCCCCAGACGTGGCACGGCGTGATCCACGGTCTCGCTTACTTCCTCTTTATGTTTTCGTTGCTTCCCGCTCTCTTCTTCTTGTGGTGGCGGCTCAGGAGGGATCCGCGCTGGCGAGGCTACGTCCTCTACACCCTGATCACCGGGGTGCTCTACGTATTCTTGTTCTTCAGACCGGAGCCGGTGGCGTTCTACCTCTTCCTCGCCCTGATATTGGTCTGGATCGAGGTCATGGCGATCCAGCTTCGCATTTCAGCACGCTCCGGCTAACGCCTCCGCATTCGGCACGCCCGCTTACCACTCCACGAGCTTCCATATCTCCGGCTGCAGCTCGCCTTCCTCGCCGACCTCGGCGAAGATGGTCACGGCCTGCGTGAGGTGGCGCATGGCCTCCTCCGAGCGGCCTGCGGCGTGGAGCAGGTCGGCCAGGTTGTTGTGCAGCGCCGCCTCGCGGTGTCGATCCCCTATGGAGACGCACAGAGCGAGCGCGGCCTCGGCGTGCAGCATGGCCCGGTCCAGGTACCCGCCGTTCCGGTAGGCGAGGGCAAGGTTGTTGAGGGCCGCTACCCTGGACGCGGGATCCCCCGCCGCCTCGGCCAGCTCCAGGCTGCGCTCCAGGTGGCGGCGCGCCCCGTCGAGGTCGCCCCGCCCGCTCGCCAGCACGCCGAGGACGTTGTGGGCCTGGGTCAGCGCCCGCTCGTCGCCGGCGGCCTCGGCCAGCTCGAGCGCCCTGTCTGCCTGCTCCAGCGCCAGGTCGTCCAGGCCCCGGTATTGCGCGACCAGGCCGAGGTCGGCGTGCAACAGGGCGCGGACGCCTGCCGGCGTAGCCTCTCCGCCCGCCGCGAGCGCCGCCTCGAGGTGGCTCTCGGCGAGCTCCCACTCCCCCAGGCGCTGGTAGACGCCTCCGAGCTTGCGCTCGACGTCCGGGAGGTTGTTCCCTTCCCCGAGCGCGGCCGCCGCCTCGTAGCTCGCCAGCGCCTCCCCGTACTCGCCGAGCAACGTGCGCAGGTCACCGGCGGCTTCGTGGAGCGCGGCAGCGTCCGGGTGGTCCAGCGCCAGCGCCGCGCGGAAGTGGGCGAGCGCCTCGCGGTTGGCGTACAGCGCCCTGGAGTGCTCGCCCGCCTCCCTGGAGTACTCGGCAGCCTCCGCGTCCTGGCCGGCCAGCCGGTAGTGGTGCGAGATCTGGCCCGCCAGCGGCCCTGTCTCGCGCCGGCGCCGCGCGCGCCGGACGAGCGCCTCGGCCACCCGCCGGTGCAACAGCCGCCTCCTCGCCAGGCTGGTCTCCTCGTAGACGAGGGCGCGCAGCTTCTCGTGGCCGAAGTCGTAGGCGGGGGGTTGATCCCCGCCTCCCTTCACCTCCTCGACGAGGCCCTTGTCCGTGAGCTCCTCGAGGGCCGCGACGGCCTCTTCCTCGCTGCGACCGCTCGCCTCGCGCGCCGTGTCGAAGTCGAAGGACCGGCCGATGACGGCTGCGGTGTTGAGCAGCTGCCACCCGGTCTCGCTGACCGCCCCCAGACGCCCGTGCAAGAGGTCCCGCACCCCGCCCGGCAGCGACCAGGCCTCCTGGTCGGCGGACAGGGCGTCCGTGGCGATGGCAGCGAGGTACTCCCCCACGAAGAGTGGCAGCCCCTCCGTCTCTTCGTACAGGCGCCTTCCCAGGCTCTCCGTATCCCCGACCACGGATCCGACCAGCTCCTCGACCGCGGCCCTGTCCAGACGAGACAGCCGGAGCACCGTCGCCGCGCGGGCCTGCTGGACCTCGGTGACGAGCCCGCGCAGGCGGTGGTCCGCCGGCACCTCCTCGCCGCGCCAGGTGAGCACGACGCACAGCCTCCTCTCGGGCCCGAGGCGCCGCACCAGGTAGGCCAGCAGGTCGAGCGACGAGGCGTCGGCCCAGTGTAGATCGTCGATGAACAGGACCCCGGGAGAAGGACCCTCGCATGCCGCCAGCATCACCCGGCACACGCCCTCGAAAAAGCGGCTCTGAGCGCCGGGCGCGGCGAGCGGCGGGGGAGAGGGCAGCCCGGGACGGAGGCTGGCGAGCTCCGGCAGCAACCGCGAGGCCTCGGCCAGGAAATGGTCAGGGATCTCCTCCAGGCGCCCGGCGACCCGACCCTGACCGATAACCCCGGAGAGCCCCTCGACGAAGGGGCCATACGCCAGGTCCGTCTCCCCCGGGTAGCAACGCGCCGCGACGGTCACCGAACCCTGGCCCGTCGTGTAGCCCAGAAACTCCTCGGCCAGCCGGGTCTTGCCGATACCGGCCTCCCCCTCTAGCACCACGACGTGACCCGCCTCGCGCGAGGTTTCGTAGGCCCGGAGCAGGGAAGCCCACTCCTCTTCCCGCCCCACCAGCGGGTCGGTGGGCGGCCCGAGGCGGGGTTCGCCCGCGAGCGGGGTCTCTGGTCTCTCCGGTCGCGCGGCGGATCTCTCCTCGGCGAGAGCCGGGGGTGGGGGCAGGTCGTTCTCCTGGATGGCCTCGTAGATCCCGGTAGTCTCCTCCAGCGGGGAGACGCCGAGCTCGCCCTCGAGGATGCGCACGCACTCGCGGTACTGGCGTAGTGCGGCGGCGCGCTGGCCGGCCCAGGCGTAGAGCTGCATCAGCCAGCGGTGCGCCGGCTCGTGCAGCGGATCGAGGGCCATCCAGCGCCGGGCGTGCCGGATGGCCTGCTCCCACTCTCCCCTCGCGGCGTGGCCGAAGCTGAGCCTCTCCAGCGCGCCGGCGAGCTCGCGGCGCAGCTCCTCGCCCTGGAAGAACTGCCAGTCGTCGAAGGCGGCGCTGTCGCGCAGCGCGAACCCCGCCAGGAAGTCGTCGCGGTAGAGGGCCACCGCTTCGGAGAGGGCGGGCAGGCACCTGGCGCAGACCTCCGTCTCCGCGTGGCCGTGCGTCCGGCACTCGCCGAGGAGCTCGCGAAAGCGGTCCACGTCGACCCAGATCCCATCCCTGGCCAGGTCCACGCTCTCACGGTCGGCCACGAGCCAGCCCGCCGCGCGGGCCGCGCCGAGCGACGAGAGCGTCCGGCGCAGCGCGGCGCGAGCCCGCGTCTGGTTGTACTCAGGCCACAGTAGACCCGCTAGAGAGTCGCGCGCCTGGCGACGCCGGGTGAGTGCCAGGTAGGCGAGCAGCGCGATCGCCTTGCGCGTGTCCACCTCGAGCTCGCCGCCGTCGTGCTCCACGCGCGGCGCGCCGAGCAACGAGATCCTCGCCCGAGACTCCGCTCCGTTCCCACCCGCCACACCGGGATTATCGTGGCAAAGCGGGCCGAGCGCAACGATCCAGACGGGAAGTGAGACCCCGTAACGCTCTGATGAGAGAAAGGGCCCGGACGCGGAGGTCAGGACCCTTTCGGTGCGGTTCCCTAATCGCCCAGCAGCCTGCGCACGGCGTCGGCGATGTGGTTGGCGCTTATGCCGGCGGCGTCCATGAGCTCGTCAGGCGAGCCCGAGCCGGGCATGATGTTCACGGCGAGGTGCTCGAAGCGGAGGTCTTTAAGGCCGTCCTCGGCGAGCGCCGAGAGGACGGCTTCGCCGAGGCCGCCTTCAGGCCAGTGGTCCTCGGCGACGACGAGCCTTCCGCCGGTGGACCTCACGGCCTCCTGCACGGTGGGGGCGTCGATGGGCTTCACGGAGTACGCGTCGATGAGGCGCACGTTAGTGCCCTCCTGCTGTAGCTGCTCGCAGGCTTCGATGGCGTTGTGCACCGTGATGCCCGCGGCGACCACCGTCACCCGGTCGTCGTCTGAAGAGCGCACTACCTTGCTGCCGCCGATGGGGAACTCCTCGTCGGGGCCGTAGATCACGGGCGTGCTCGGGCGCAGGGTGCGCAGGAAGCTGATGCCTTTCGTGTCGGCCATAGTCGCGACGAGCTTCGCCGTCTGGTTGGCATCGGAGGGGTGGAGGACCGTCGAGCCGTGGACGGCGCGCATCATGGCCAGGTCCTCGAGGGCCATCTGGGAGGGGCCGTCCTCCCCGATCGAGACGCCCGCGTGCGAGCCGGAGAGCCTGATGTTCGCGCCTGAGATGGCGGCCATCCGGATAAAGTCGTAGGCCCTGCTGAAGAACGCGGCGAAGCTGGAGGCGAACGGCACCCGCTTGCGCACGCTCATCCCGACGGCGGATGCGACCAGCTGCTGCTCGGCGATGAACATCTCGAAGTACCGGTCCGGGTAAGCCTCGGCGAACTCCTCGGACTTGGTCGAGTTGCTGACCTCGCCGTCCATCGCCACCACGTCTTCCCTGGCGGCGCCTATAGCCTTGAGCGCCGCCCCGTAGGCGTTGCGGGTCGCCTCGGAGTCGCCCACCTCCCAGGTAGGAAGTTGTAGGTCTCCGGTGAGGCCGGCGGTGAAGGTCTCGCTCACGGTGTCAGGCTTCTGGACCTCGACGAGGAGGTTGTTGTCCGAGTCGAGCTCCTCGAGCGCCCTGGCCTCGTCGTCGGGCTTGACCGGCTTGCCGTGCATGCCGTCTACGTCCTCGAGGAAGGAGACGCCGCGCCCCTTCCTGGTCCGGGCGACGATCAGGGTGGGGACCCCTTCCTGCTCGAGGGCTTCGGCGTAGGCGTTGTCTATCTCGTCCGGCTCGTGGCCGTCTATCTGGATCGCGTGCCACCCGAAAGCCTCCGCGCGGGCGGCGTAGTGGTCGCCGTGCCAGCCGTCCATGGTCTCGCGGGTCTGGCCGAGGCGGTTCATGTCGAGGATGGCGACGAGGTTGTCCAGTT
This sequence comes from Rubrobacteraceae bacterium, assembly GCA_036258875.1. Taxonomy (GTDB): domain Bacteria; phylum Actinomycetota; class Rubrobacteria; order Rubrobacterales; family Rubrobacteraceae; genus JALYGY01. The sequence continues at coordinate 335 of DATACV010000298.1, read as the reverse complement.
TGTAGAAGGCGGCGTGCTGGAAGGCCTCCCACATCGAGCCCTCGGCCATCTCGGAGTCCCCGCACAGGACCCAGACGCGGTAGGGGATCCTGTCCAGGTACTTGCCCGCGAGCGCGACGCCGACGCCGATGGGGAGACCCTGCCCTAGCGAGCCGGTCGCGACGTCCACCCAGGGGATGGCCGGCGTCGGGTGGCCCTGCAGGCGGCTGCCGAACTCGCGGAAGGTCATCAGCTCCTCGTCGGTTATGGCGCCCGCCGCCTTGTACATCGAGTAGAGCAGCGGCGAGGCGTGTCCCTTGGAGAAGATCAGGTGGTCGTTCGCCGGGTTCTCCGGC
>DATACV010000297.1:0-4508 GCA_036258875.1 Rubrobacteraceae bacterium | reverse complement strand
CTCGGCAACATGCCCCACTACGCCAGGGACCCTCTGGGCTACCTGACGCGGTGCTCGCGCGAGTACGGCGACGTCGTCACGCTGCGCTTCCCGGGCACGCTGGCGTACCTCATCACCCACCCCGATCACGTCGAGCAGGTCCTCGTAAAGAACAACCGAAACTTCATCAAGGACAGGTACACCCGCATGGAGCTGAGCGTCCTCGGCAACGGTCTCCTGATCAACGAGGGAGACTCCTGGCGCCGCCAGAGACGGCTCGCCCAGCCCGCCTTCCACCGCAAGCGCGTGGAGGCCTACGGCGAGACCATGGTGGCCTTCACCGAACGGCTGCTCGAAGGGTGGCGAGACGGCGAGGTCCGCAACCTCCACAGGGAGATGATGCGCCTCACCCTCGAGATCGTCGCCAAGACCCTGCTCGACGCCGACATCGCCCGCGAGGCCGAGGGCGTCGGGGAGGCGTTGGGCGAGATCATGGACTACTTCTCGGACCAGGGGAGCGGCTCGTTCTTGCGCCTGCTACCCGAGAGCGTCCCCACCCCCGCCAACCTGCGCTACCGCCACGCGGTCAGGCGCCTGGATGGCATCATCTACTCCATCATCGACGAGCGCCGCCGGAGCGGCGAGGACACCGGCGACCTCCTCTCCATGCTCCTCCACGCCGAGGACGAAGACGGCAACAGGATGGACCCGGGACAGCTCAGGGACGAGGTGATGACCGTCGTCCTCGCAGGCCACGAGACCACCGCCATAGCACTCTCCTGGACGTTCCACCTCCTCGGCGAGAATCCCGGCGCGGAGGCGAAGCTCTCGGTCGAGCTCCAAGAAGTGCTGGACGGGCGTGCCCCTAACGTGGGAGATCTACCACGGCTTCGCTACGCCGACGCGGTCATAAAGGAGTCCATGCGCCTCTATCCCCCGGCGTGGGCCGTCGGCCGCGAGGCGCTCGGGGAGTGCGATATCGGGGGCTACCTCGTCCCCAGGGGGACCCAGATGTTCATAAGCCAGTACGTGACGCACCGCGACCCCCGCTTCTTCGACTACCCGGAGGCCTTCGACCCGTCCCGCTGGCAAGACGGCCGCACGGAGGACCTTCCCCCATACGCCTACTTCCCGTTCGGGGGAGGGCCCAGGCTGTGCATCGGCAGCAACTTCGCCAGGATGGAGGCGGTGCTGCTGCTCGCGACGATCGCGCGAGAGTGGCGCCTCGCGCCCGTCCCTGGAGAGACCCCGGTCCCGCAGCCTTCGATCACGCTGCGTCCCAGGGGAGGCATCAGTATGAGGTTAGAGAGGAGATCAGCATGACCGAAGCAACCTTCAGGGTGCCGGATATGAGCTGCGCCCACTGCAAGGCCGCAGTCGAGGGCGAGCTGAACAAGCTCCCGGGCGTGGAGAACTCGAACGCGGACGTAGACAAGGGCGTGGTAGTGGTGTCCTACGACGAGGATCTCGTCACCACCGGGCAGCTCGAGGGCGCCATCGAAGAAGCCGGCTACACGATAGCTTCTTAGGACCGGCGAGATGGCAGGTCCTGTGAGGCGAGTCTCGTAGAGGAGAAAAAGGATGAACGAGAGGCATCGGGGCATGGAGCACCACGCGGGACCGAGCGGTCTCGCGGCCTCGGCGGCCGGGCTGACGCTGGAGGTGGCGTGGTTGCCGGAAGGAAGCGACGTGGCGATAGGGACCCTGGAGTCTCGCATCCTGGACTCCGACGGCCGGCCGGTGCGCGGTTTCGACGAGCAGCACGAGCGGACGATGCACCTGATGGTCGCGCGCCGTGACCTCTCGCACTACCAGCACCTGCACCCAACGATGGAAGCCGACGGAACCTGGACCGCGCACCTTACCCTACCCGGACCGGGAGCCTACCGCGTCTTCGCGGACTTCTCCGCTCGCGGCGAGGCGCTCACGCTGGGCGAGGACCTCGTAATCCCGGGCGACCACGAGCCTGTACCGCTCCCCGAGCCTGCCGGCACCGCGCGAACAGACGGTTATGAGGTCGCGCTGGAGACCGGCGACACCCCGGGCGGAGAAAGCCCGCTGGTGTTCCGCGTGAGCCGGGAAGGGCAGCCCGTGCGAGACCTCGAGCCCTACCTCGGTGCCCTTGGGCACCTGGTGGCCTTGCGCGAGGGGGATCTCGCCTTCCTGCATGTACACCCGGAGGAGCGGGCGGGGACCGCGGGACCCGAGATAGCCTTCCGCGTCACGTTCCCGAGCGAGGGACGCTACCGCCTGTTCTTGCAGTTCTCCCACGCCGGAAGTGTTCGCACCGCAGCCTTCACGGTGGCGGTCTAGTAGGAACCCTGCATCAGGGCGCAAAACCCCGGCTAAGCGCGCTCGCCGAGAACACCGTGAGCGCTCAGCAAAGGGAGGCATAGCAGATGAGGGCGCGGCGAAAGGAGCGGTACCTGGAGGGCTGGAACCCCACTCGAAGCGTTTGACATATACCCCCCAGGGGTATATCATGTTGTTCGATCGGCGAGTTCTGGAAGGAGCGCGATGGCTGCTCAGGGTTCCTCTCTAAACAGGCTGGCGATAAGTGCGACGGCGCACTGCCTCACGGGATGTGCCATCGGCGAGGTGTTGGGGCTGGTGATCGGCACCGCGCTGGGCTGGAGCACCTTTGCCACCATCACTCTCGCCGTCGTGCTCGCGTTCTTCTTCGGTTACCTCTTGACGATGATCCCGCTGCTGCGGTCCGGGCTGGCGCTGGGTGCGGTGCTTCCGCTGGCGTTCGCGTCTGACACGCTCTCGATCACGGTCATGGAGATCGTGGACAACCTGGTGATACTCGTCATCCCCGGGGCGATGGAGGCGGGGCTCGGTAGCCTCCTGTTCTGGGGGAGCCTGGCGTTCGCGCTGGCCGTCGCCTTCGTCGCCGCTTTCCCGGTCAACCGGTACCTGATCTCGCGCGGCAGGGGGCACGCGGTCGTGCACGAGTACCACGGGCACCATGACCACCATGACCACTAGATGCATCGGCATCGACCAGCCAGAACGGCAGGAGAGGCAACCGACCGACAGATGAGGCCGCTCGGCGCCAGATACCTGTCCGTGGTGCTCGTCGGCGCGCTGCTCCTGTGCCACGGAGTCTTCGGGGCTATGCACCTGGAGTGCGTCTTCCCCGGGTGCGCCGAGGCCGTGCAGCACGCCGCGGATGACACCCTTCTTACCGGAGGTCACGGCGACGAGCACCAGCATCCCGCCGACCACGGTGCGAGCTCCGAGTACTTCGCCATCCTCGTCGTGTTCCTCGGCATGCTCCTGAGGTCGCTACCCGCGGTAGCTACGTCCCGGATGGAGGTGGACACGCCCTGGTCTCCCCGGTCCCGGCGCGCCCCGGTCGCTGCCCGATCCTCACCAACCCCTACCCCACGCACCCTCCAGGTGTTCAGGCTCTGAGAGATCCTGCGCCCCGGTAATAAGCGGGGGCAAGGAGCCAACCAGAGAGCACCACGAGACAGGGGGTTGTCTTGAAGATACTTCTGCGCAAGGCGTTGCTGCCGGCGCTGCTCCTGGCGGTGGCCTTCATCCTGGCCGCCTGCGGGAGCGCCGGCGGTGGTGGCCAGCAGGATAGCGGATCCGGCAGCGAGCAAGGAACGGCCGAGGGAACCGGCGGCGGTATGGTCGGGATGGATCATAGCCAGATGGGCCACGGCTCGATGGATATGGGCTCCGAGGGTATGGCCCGGCAGATGGTCATGGAGAACGGCCGATACTCCGACGAGAAGTTTATCGACGCGATGGTCCCCCACCACCAGGGAGCCGTCGAGATGGCCGAGGTCGCCCTCAAGAACGCCGAGCATGAAGAGATAATCGACCTCTCTAGGAACATCGTCTCCGCCCAGCGGGCCGAGATAGAAGAGCTCAAGGCCATAAAGAAGGAGGAGTTCGGCACGTCGAACGTGCCCATGGAGATGAGCCAGGAGCAGATGCGGAGCATGGGCATGACGGACCCGCAGGAGCTGGCGAACCGGGAACCCTTCGACAAGGCGTTCATAGACGCCATGATCCCGCACCACCAGTCCGCCATCGAGATGGCTCAGGTCGCGCGTGAGAAGAGCGAGATCCCAGAGATTAAGGAGCTCGCAGAGGACATCATCAGCGCCCAGCAAGAGGAGTTCGAGCAGATGACGCGCTGGCGCCAGCAGTGGTACCCGGAGGGCTAGACCCCCAGAACGACGATGAGCACGCGGATCATCCTCAGGGTCCAAAGCTATGAACCCGCACCCAGTCACTCTGTGGTTTATGGAGGGCAAAGATGTCTAAGAACTGGTGGTTCATCCTCGCCGCGATGCTGCTAACGGCGACGCTCTACCGTAACCGGCTGCGCGCCTATCTCGAAGAGGCCACCGTCAACGTCCGCGACTTCGACCTGCCCAGTGCCGGGGCTTACGACGCGCTGGTCGCCTCCGTTCTGGAAGGCTTCTACGCCCGCGTCGCCGGCGAGGTGGCCGCTGCTCACCCAGGCGGGAAGCTACTGGAGGTCGGGAGTGGCCCGGGCCGGCTCG
>DATACV010000296.1:0-5530 GCA_036258875.1 Rubrobacteraceae bacterium | reverse complement strand
GGGATCCCGCCTCGAATCCACGCCCGCTCACGACGCCGTGCTGCCCGCCGTCACCCGAACCGTGCGGGAAGCGTTGAGGCTGCCGTACGCGGAGATCCAGCTAAAGAGAGAGGACGGCTTCGAGACCGTGGCGGTCGCCGGAGATCCGGGAGAGAAAGCGCTTCGCCTGCCGCTCGTCTACGGGGGCGAGACGGTCGGCCAGCTGGTGCTGGGGCCGCGAGCCGGAGAAGATGGGTTCGCGGAGGCAGAGCGGCGCCTCCTGGAGGACCTCGCGCACCAGATCGGCGCCTCCGCCCACGCCGCGCTGATGACCGACGAGGCACTCAGGCTCTCCGCCGACCTGCAGCGCTCGCGCGAGCGGCTCGTCGAGGCGCGCGAGGAAGAGCGCCGGCGCCTGAGACGCGACCTGCACGACGGCCTGGGGCCCCAGCTCTCGAGCCAGGCTCTCACCATAGACGCCGTCCGCGCGCTCATGAGGCGAGACCCTGACGCGGCCGAGGAGCTGTTGCTCGAGCTGAAGGCGGATGCCCAGGACGCCGTCGCCGACATCCGCCGCCTGGTCTACGGGCTCAGGCCACCGGCGCTCGACGACCTCGGTCTCCTCGGAGCGCTGCGCGAGACGGCCGAGCAGTACGGCGCGAAGGGCTTGAGCGTCTCGGTTGAGGCACCGGAGAGCCTGCCGCCGCTCTCGGCGGCGGTGGAGGTGGCTGCCTACCGCATAGCCCAGGAGGCACTCACCAACGTCGCTCGTCACGCCGGGGCGAAGGCCTGCACCGTCTCCCTTGCCGTCGAAGGGACGAGCGTGCTGTGCCTGGAGGTCCGCGACGACGGACGCGGGATACCGGACCCACAGGCCGGCGCCTCCGTGCGCGCCGGGGTGGGCCTGACGTCCATGCGCGAGCGGGCGGCCGAGCTCGGCGGTAGCCTCCTCGTCGAGCCGCTACCCGAGGGAGGCACCCGCGTACGCGCCAGGTTGCCGTTGCCGCAGGAGGAATAATGGGTCAGACCACCGAACCTATCCGCGTCCTCGTCGCCGACGACCACCCGGTCTTCCGCCGGGGGATGCGCGCCATACTTGGGGCGGAGCCGGATACCGAGCTGGTCGGCGAGGCGACGGACGGCGAAGAGGCTGTCGCCCTCTCCGCCGAGCTCCAACCGGACGTGATCCTGATGGACCTCAACATGCCGAACATGACGGGTATAGAGGCGACGCGCCGGATCCTCGAGGCGAACCCGGACACCGCCATCCTTATGCTCACGATGTTCGAGGACGACAAGTCGATCTTCGCCGCCATGCGCGCCGGCGCCCGCGGCTACGTGCTCAAAGGCGCCGACGGGGCCGAGACGCTGCGGGCGATCCACGCCGTGGCAGACGGAGAGGCGATCTTCGGTCCTACGATCGCGCGGCGCCTGACCGAATACTTCGCCACGCCGGGGCGGGGCTCCGATACTACCTCGGCTCAGGTTTTCCCGAACCTGACCGAACGTGAGCACGAGATCCTCTCCCTCATAGCCGAGGGCTACACTAACACGGCCATCGCCTCTCGGCTGTACCTCAGCCCCAAGACGGTGCGTAACTACGTCTCGAGCATCTTCACCAAGCTGGAGGTGACGGACCGCTCCCAGGCGATAGTCCGCGCTCGCGAGGCCGGCTTCGGAGGGGAACGCGCGTAGACCGGCACCGCGATCCCGGTAGTGCTTCCGCGCCCGGAGTGCCCGTGCTAGCTCGATTTCGAGCGCACGGGGTTGACCCGCCGTTAACCAGCGAACTTCGCGCGTGTGCTGAGGGGTCCGCCGATAAAGCTGTCGAAAAATGGTCCATTTGAGGGATACGCGAGAGCACAAGATGCGATAACCTCGTTTTCGTAAGCGTTGGCACAAGAAGGGGTCCTTCTTGTCACTTTGGAGGTTGTGGACCGCCATCGCGGCGACGGCCCTCATCGCCGGTGGGGTGGCTTGGATCCTGAAGCTTGGAGTCATCGTCGCGACCGGCGGGCGGGTGGTGGCGACCGGTGCCGCGGCGACCTTCTTGGAGCTCGGCCTCGTCCTGCTCATCGTCGGCTCCACGGGGATTGGGGTGCGATTGATGATGGGTCAGGAACCCTCGATGCGTGTCGTTTTGGCGGTGGCGTCCCCGCTCGTGTTGCTTGGCGTCGGGTATGCAGTGGGCGGGCTCATCGGGTACGCGGTCTTGGTTATCGGGGGCGCGGCCGCGGGCGTGGCGGTGCCTGGCTACCTGCTCGCGGAGGTCGGGATCCTGGGCCTGGCGGTGATAGCGCTCGCCGCAGGAATATGGCTCGCGGTAGAAGTGGCGCTGCGGGGAGTCTCCGACGGTACAGAGCCGGCCTCGGGCAGCCGAGAAGCTGAACACCAGCCGCGAGTACGTTAAGCGCTAGCCCGACCACGGTCACGTCCCGCCCGGCATGGGCGACCAGGCTGCCGCCGCGATGGAGGCGGCTTTGTCCTAAGGGATGGTTCGCAGCCGTTAGCGTCCGCGGGGCGCAGCTTCGTGGAGAACACACGCTTCTACGTGGTTGGGTGAATAAGGACGAGAACAAGGGCGGAAACTAGTCCGTTTGCGTTAGTAAAAAATGGTTCATTTGGGTGATCCGCTGCGCCTGATCGGAGAGTATGCTGCGTTCGATACAGGTCACCGGGAGAAAGGAGATGGCCCCTTGGAAGGTCGAAGTGCTGAAGCCAGGCGGCCAGCCCTCCATTCCCCGAGGCACCTGCGGATAACCGGCGAGACGGAGAATGCAAGATGCAAATAGATGGTCCGGTGGACAGAGCCTTCACGATACATCCACGCAGACAGCCAAACGCACTGCTGGCTCTCGCGGCTATCGTGATGATCGCTGCGTTGGTGGCGCTTATGGTATGGATGGTCCCCCTCGTGACGAGCGGGGTCGGAACAGAGGACACCATCCCCAGGCCGGAGGCGTCATGGGTGACCCTCTACGATGAAGCGGGCAACCCGCACCTGGTACACGTGCGCGCAGGCGGAGCCGGGGACGCGGCGCCGTGGGTGAGGCTCTACGACGAAGAGGGTAATCCGCACCTGGTAAACGCGGGTTAAGAGCAGCACGGGAACCGACCTCCCGTACAGCCAAGGCTTGGACGCTCGGGAACACGTGATCGGGAGGCGCAGGACCGGATTTCCGTACGCCTCGACGGCGCCGAAGTCCCGGCCCTAGCCGTAAGCTGGCCGCACGCCGGGCAAAACAAGCGGCCCTCGGAGCGGAGGAGGAGGGATTCGAACCCTCGATACCCCGTTAAGAGGTATAACACCTTAGCAGGGTGCCGCCTTCAACCACTCGGCCACTCCTCCGTGAGCCGTGGATTATACCAGAAGGGCCCCCCGGGTTTGCTTACCGGTCGTCGTTCCGGATCTCTTCGATGGTCTCGTCGTCCAGGATGTCCGGCTTGTCGTTGGCGGGCTTGGCGTCGAGAATCTGCTCGCCGGAGATCTCCTCCTTCATCCTCACAAGCGTGGCGTTGAGCGTGGCGCCGAAGAGTATGGTCAAGGACGAGATGTAGAGGTAGAGGAGGAGCACGATAACGGCCCCTATAGAGCCGTAGGTCTTGTTGTACGAGCCGAAGTTCGAGACGTAGAAGTTGAAGGCTACGCTCGCGAGCACCCAGAGCAGCACCCCGATCAGGCCGCCGGGCGTGATCCAGCGGAACGGCTGCTCCACGTCGGGGGCGAAGTAGTAGAGCAGCGCCACCGTGAACACCATGAAGAAGAGCGCCACGGGCCACCGCGCGACGTCCCACACGACCAGGAAGGTCCTCTCGAGCCCGAAGACGTTCGCGATGGCCGTGCCGATCTGGGGGCCCAGGACCAGGAGCAAGACGCCGATGAGGACGAGGACGGAGAGCCCGAGCGTCATCAGGATCGCGATGCCCCGCACCTTCCAGAAAGGTCTCGTCTCCTCCACGTCGTAGGCCCTGTTCAGGGCGTTTATGAGGGCGGCGAAGGCACCTGAGGCGGCCCAGATCGTAAACAGGATGCCGAAGGTGAAGAGCCCCGGCGCCTCGGCCTCGCCGCTGATGATGTTCTCGGTAAACGTCCTTATGATCTCGTAGGCCTGCTCCGGCATGACCTGCTGGAAGTAGCCCAGGACCTCGGAGGCGAGCTCCTCGCTCCCGAAGGTGCCCAGGAGGGAGACGAGCACGAGGATAAAAGGGAAGAGGGCGAGGATCAGGTAGTAGGCTAGCTGCGCCGCGATCCCGAGCGCGTCGTCGCGCTGGAACTCTAGAACCGTGGCCTTGAGCGCCCGGAAGCTCGCCAGGTCCTTGAGGTCTTGCAGAAAGTTCTTGAGCGAGCCCCCCGCTGGCCGCCTCGCGACGGCCCGGAGTTCCTCCTTCGAAAGATCCGGCTCCACTAGCCTCCCTACGGCCGTTACATCATTCTAACGCAACACGCGTTACCGGTATCGCCGGGCACGGCGTACCTCGCCGGCTCGAGCTCATCCGATGGGCGGGAGCGGGCGTATACCATTTCGTATGGTGACCGTCGTCTACAGCGGATCTCCTCGCTCCGGAGCCTTGTTCGCGCGTGCGGGCGGGGTACGGGCTATCATTCGGGAGGATGTTCTGGAGAGGCTCGGATTGAACGACGTCGCGGACGAGGTTCTGGTCGGGCGGGTAGCCCGGTCCGGGGACGAGCGCGCCATGTCCGAGCTCTACGACCGCTACGCGGGCCTCATCTACGGCGCCGGGGTGCGGTACCTCGGGGACCGGGCGCTGGCGGAGGACCTCGTGCAGGACGTGTTCACCGCGGTGTGGCGCAACGCTTCGGGCTTCGACCCTTCGCGGGCCAGCTTCGCGACGTGGGTCTACAGGATCACGCGCAACAGGGCGACGGACCTGATCCGCCGCCGCAGGGCACGGGTCCGGACCGTGGGCGACGACCAGCCCTTCGAGCCGGGGGAGGGGGACGCTACAGGCGCTCTCTCGCGCAGCTTCGACCTGGCTTCGGCTCTCTCGCGCCTCTCGCCGGTGCACCGCGAGGTCCTCACCCTCGCGTACTTCGAGGGGCTGTCGCAGAGCGAGATCTCCCGCCGCACCGGCACGCCTCTCGGGACTGTCAAGAGCCGGACGACCGCCGCGCTGCGCGCCCTGCGCGAGGCCATGCTCGAGGAGGAGGGCGGGTGAATCGCCGGTGAGCACGCACCCGGAGCTCAGAGACCTCCTCGGCCCGTACGTGCTGGGCGCCCTCGGGCCGGACGAGGAACGCGAGGTCGAGGAGCACCTTCGGGATTGCCCGGAGTGCAGCGAGGAGGTGCGCGACCTCCGCCTCGCCCACGAACGCCTGACCGAGCTCGCCGGCGTGGAGGAGACGGCACCGCGTGAGCTCAAAGACCGCGTCCTTACGGGCATGCCGCGTCGCGAGACGCGCCGGGTCCCGCTCGTCGCGGCCGCTGCTGTCCTCTTCGCGCTCGCCGTTCTCGGCGTGCTGTACTCGACCGGGTTCTTCGCGCCGGACGAGGTCGCCGCTGCCGACCTCCAGGCCACCGACCTCGCGCCC
>DATACV010000295.1:0-3096 GCA_036258875.1 Rubrobacteraceae bacterium | reverse complement strand
TGGAGGACTCGCCCTACACCTCCGTCACCCTCAACATGGTGACCGGGTTCCACGAGAGGCACGGGAACGTCGGCGCCGTGATCCAGGCCTACATGCGGCGGAGCCTCGAGGACGTGAACCGCCTGGCGGAGGCCGGCGTCTCCGTGCGGCTGTGCAAGGGCATCTACGACGAGCCGCGCCGCATCGCCTACAAGGACTTCGACACCGTGCGCGAGAACTACAGGCTGCTCCTCGAAGAGCTCCTCAGGGGCGGCGTCTACGTCGGTATCGCCACCCACGACGAGTTCCTCGTCTGGCACGCCCTGCGGCTCATCCACCAGCTGGGGATCCCCAAGGACCGCTACGAGTTCCAGATGCTCCTCGGGGTGGACGAGGAGCTGCGGAACATCCTCGTGAACGCCGGGCACAAGCTCAGGGTCTACGTGCCGTTCGGCGAGGACTGGTACGAGTACTCGAGCCGGCGCCTCAAGGAGAACCCCAGGATCGCCAGCTACGTAGCGAGGGACGTGATCGGCAGCGTAACGGACAAGATAAAGACGTAGGCCAACCGCAAGGAGGACAGGCAGATGGGACTCATCCCGTACAAGAACGAGCCGTACCTCGACTGGTCGGACGAGGCGAACGTGAAGGCGATGCGCTCCGCCCTCGAAGAGGTGGGCGGCCAGCTCGGCGAGAGCTACCCGCTCGTCATAGGCGGCAAGAGGCTCGAGACCGACGGCGAGATCGTCTCGGTCAACCCGGCGAACCCCTCGCAGGTCGTCGGGCGTACCGCCGCCGCGGGCGAGCGCGAGGCGGACATGGCGCTGGAGACGGCGACGACCGCCTTCGAGACGTGGGGCAGGACGTCCCCCGAGGCGCGGGCGCGGATACTGCTGCGGGCCTCGGCGATCATAAAGCGGCGCAGGTTCGAGCTGCTCGCCTGGGAGGCCCACGAGGCCGGCAAGACCTGGGCCGAGGCCGACGCCGAGGTGGCCGAGGCCGTAGACTTCATGGAATACTACTCGCGCGAGATGCTCAGGCTCAAGGACGGCGTGGAGATCTACTCCGTGCCGGGCGAGGAGAGCCGCTACTTCTACCAGCCGATGGGGGTAGGGGTCACCATCGCGCCCTGGAACTTCCCGGTGGCTATCCTCATGGGTATGACGAGCGCGGCGCTCGTCGCCGGCAACACCGTCGTGATGAAGCCCTCCGAGTTCACATCGGTCCTCGGGGCGAAGGTGATGGAGATCTTCGAGGAGGCCGGGGTGCCGGAGGGCGTCGTGAACTTCGTCCCCGGCTACGGCTCGGAGATCGGGGACTACCTCGTCCAGGACGCGCGCACCCGCTTTATCTCGTTCACCGGCTCGATGAAGACGGGCTTGAGGATCAACGAGCTCGCCGCCCGCCAGATAGAGAACCAACGTTGGGTCAAGCGCGTCATCGCCGAGATGGGCGGGAAGGACGCCATGATCATCGACGACTCGGCGGACCTGGACGCGGCCGCCGCGGACATCGTCGCGAGCGCCTACGGCTACGCGGGCCAGAAGTGCTCAGCCGCCTCCCGCGCCATCCTGCACGCGGACGTCCACGACGAGGTACTCGAGAAGGTCGTCGAGAAGGCGAGGGCGCTCAAGATAGGTCCCCCGGAGAGCCCCGACGTGAACGTGGGACCCGTCATAAGCGAGCCCCAGTTCGAGAAGGTGGCCGGCTACATCGACGCCGGCAAGAACGAGGGTGACAGGCTGCTGGGCGACGACCCCGGAGACCCGAACGAGGGATACTTCGTGCCGCCCACCCTCTTCTAGGTCGAGCCCGACGCGCGGGTGGCGCGCGAGGAGATCTTCGGCCCCGTGCTCTCCGTGATCGAGGCGCGCGACTTCGACGAGGCCCTACGCATCGCCAACGACAACCCCTACGGGCTGACCGGCGGCGTGTACTCCAAGAACCGCGAGCACCTGGAGCGCGCCCGCCGCGAGTTCAGGGCCGGCAACGTCTACTTCAACCGCAAGATCACGGGCGCCCTCGTGGGCGTGCAGCCGTTCGGCGGCTTCGGCATGAGCGGCACCGACTCCAAGGCGGGCGGCCCAGACTACCTGCCGCTCCACATGCTCGCCAAGACGGTCGTCGAGAGGTTCTAGCCGTCGGCGGCGAGCGCCTGGCCCAGAGCTCATCGCGCTACATCTCCTTCACCCGAGAGGAGTGGAGCCGGCTGCGCGCCTCGACGCCGTTGGACCTGGACGAGTGGGACCTCGCCACGTTGCACGGCCTCAACGAAGAGGTCTTCCTCGACGAGGTGATCGAGGTGTACCTGCCGCTCTCCAGGCTGTTGAACCTCTACGTCTCGGCGACGCAGGGGCTCTATCGGGTAACCGACACCTTCCTCGGGAAGCCGACCTCGAAGGTGCCCTACATTATCGGGATCGCGGGCTCCGTGGCCGTCGGGAAGAGCACGACGGCCCGCATCCTGCGCGCCCTCCTCTCGCGGTGGCCTGACCACCCGGAGGTCGACCTGGTTACCACGGACGGCTTCCTCTACCCGAACCGCGTGCTCGAGGAGCGGGGCCTGATGTCCCGCAAGGGCTTCCCCGAGAGCTACGACACCGGGCGCCTGGTGCGCTTCGTCTCTGAGGTCAAGTCGGGCAAGCCCGAGGTCGCCGCGCCCGTCTACTCGCACCTGGCCTACGACGTGATCCCGGGCGAGACCAAGCTCGTCCGGCAGCCGGACGTCATGATCCTGGAGGGGCTCAACGTCCCGCAGACCGAGAACGGGTGCCGTAGGGGCGTGCCGGGCGCGTTCGTCTCCGACTTCTTCGACTTCTCGATCTACGTCGACGCGGCCGACGCCGACCTCGAGCGGTGGTACGTCGACCGCTTTCTCACGCTGCGCGACACGGTCTTCCGGGACGAGAACTCGTACTTCTACCGCTACGCGAGCCTCTCGACCGGGGAGGCGAAGAAGGTGGCGCGGGGATCTGGGCGGAGATCAACGGCCCCAACCTGGCGCAGAACATCAAGCCGACCCGCGAGCGGGCGCGCCTGATCCTCGAGAAGGGCCACGACCACTCGGTGCGATCCGTGAGGCTGCGCAAGCTGTAGAGACCCCCCACCAGGGCGTCT
>DATACV010000294.1:0-4486 GCA_036258875.1 Rubrobacteraceae bacterium | reverse complement strand
TAGCTACTCCGCGGATTCGGTATCCGGCCGCACCCAGATCCTGACCGCCTGCTCGCCCGCGGCGTAGTGGGCGTAGGCCAGGACCGTCTCTTCCTGCGGGGTGAGATTTTGGCCGTGGGATTGCTTGAGCAGGATCTCTTTGACCCGCTCCCTGATCTCCTCTTCGGTCATCGCGGAAGTATGGCGTCCCGCTCTTGCGGGCGCAAGCCGCACCCGCACCTTTGATCCGTGACGATCGTCATATACTCTGTCAAAGGCGGGAGGTCAAGTGGGCAGGTTGTTGCTGGTTATTGCCGTGGTGCTGATCCTGGCTCTGGTGCTCGGCGGGACGGGCGCCCTGAACGACGCAGCCAACATCATCGTGCAGATCCTCGAGGTTAGCTTCAACGTGCTCGTGCGGCTCATAAACCTGTTCGTCGAGCTGCTCAAAAGCCTCGGATAGGCACCTCCCTTCGGTCGGCGCAGCACGCCGGCTTCGCAGGCTCTCAGCACGCTGGCTGCGCCAGCCCGATGCGTGCTGAAAGCCGAGGCCGCAGGCCGGAGCGTGCTGTCTAACGCGAGCCGGAGAGCCGGCGCACTACGAGGGAGGCGACGAAGAACGCGGCGGCCCTGACGAGCCCTTGCAGCGCCGCCTCGGTCAGGTCGTCCTTGATCCCCCGCCGCTCCGGTATCGTCTCCGAGATGTACCTGTTCACCGGTCGGGTCAGGATCATGGCTATGCCTATCGCCAGCACGGTCAGGAGCCGCCTCTGCGTCTGGTCGCTCATCCGGTTTCCTCCCTCCGAGGACGCGGGGTCGGCGAGCCCGCGCATCTCCCTCACCTTCTCGATGCCCCCTACGGTGATGGTGTACTCCGGCGGCGTCCCGGTCTCTTTGACGTAGCCCCCGTTGAGCAGGTACCTCAGGGCGATGTCGCACTCGGGGGTGCCTGGCTCGAGACCCGCCGCCTTCGCCGCGCTCTCGCTGGGCGGCGAGTCCAGCGCGCCGATGGGGACGGGCTTGAGCGGGCTGTGCCCGGAGAAGTCGTAGAACGCCCCGAGGAGGCGCCACGCGTCTTCTTCTACGCCGCTGGTTGCCATGCCCGCACCTCCGTCTCAGGCTTCAGGTCTCAGGCTCCAGGTTACAGGTTTTGCCGGCGCCTGTGGCCTGCACCTCTCACCACATTTACCCTGCGAGCGCGCGGCGTAACCGCGGCCCTCACAGCCCGATCGAACCCCTCGGGCTCGGGAGCACAGGCCCGGGCTGTACTCCTGGGCAAACCTGAGGCCTGCAGCCTTGCTCTCAGTCGTCGTCTTCCCCGCCGCCTTCGTCCTCTTCTCCCCCGCACCCGGCCGCCACGAACGCGGCCAGCCCGACCGCCCAAGCGGCGCCGAGCTCGAGGAAGCGCCTGCGGCTGAGGGGCAGGCCCCGGGTTCTCCGGCGTGGGTCTCTGTGCGCTGGGCGCCGTCGTGCATAGTGATCCCTCCTCGGGTCGTCGGGCCCAGTCTAACGCGGCGCGCTCTCTCGCTGAAGGGTGGTAAGGTCCACACCCCTCGTGCACAATAACCCAGAGCCGCCGACGGCGGCTCTGTCGTGGTTGGCGCGTGATGGGATCCCGAGGGGGTGGTTCTTGCCCGGTCGAGGAGTTGTGAGGGGGCGGCGAAGGATACTGACCTTCGTGGTCCTGTTCGCGCTGGCCCTGGTGACGGCGTCCTCCGCCGGGGTCGCGGCGCAGGAGGCGGAGCAGGGGGCCCCGAACCCGCCCAAGATAAACGCCGGCACGTGGGCGCTCGTGGACACCGAGACGGGGCTGTACCTCGCTGGTAAAGAGCCGGACAAACGGGTGCCCATAGCCTCGACTACCAAGATCATGGTCGCCCTCATAGCCCTCGAGGAGGGGGCGGACCTCGAAGAGGAGGTGACGGTCTCGGACCAGGCCGAGCGCTTCGTGGGGACGGTCTACAGCAACGTCGGGCTCATAAGCGGCGAGCGCTTGAGCGTGCGGGAGCTCCTCGTCGCCTCCCTCGTACCCTCGGGCACCGACGCGGTCTACGCCCTGGCCGAGCACCTGGGCGGCGGAGGGGGCAAGGCCGGCGTGCGTAACCTCGTCGAGGAGATGAACCGGAAGGCCGAGGAGCTGGGCCTGGAGAACACCCACTTCGAGAACCCGGCGGGGCTCGACGCCCGCGAGCACTACTCGAGCGCGCGCGACCTCGCGGAGATGGCGCGCGCCGCGATGGAGTACCCCGAGTTCCGCGAGATAGTGGACACCGAGACCGCCACTATCAGCTCCCAGTCAAGGGAGATAGAGGTCGTGAACACCAACAACCTCCTCTACGTCTACGGGCCGGCCACGGGGGTAAAGACAGGCACCTCCCCCATGGCGGGGCCCTCGCTCGTCGCCGCCGCCAAAGAGGGAGACGAGTCCTACGTAGCGGTCGTGCTCGACGCGAGAGGCGAGGAGTACCGTTTCGACGCCGCCAGGACGGCGCTGGACTTCGGCTTCACCGATTACGAGCGCGAGGCGCTGGTGCGCGAGGGCGAGGTGTACGAGGAGGTGGGACTCCCCTTCCGCCGCGAGGAGTCGGTGGGGCTCGCAGCCGCAGAGGACGTGACGGCTCTCGCCGGTCCCGGCCTCGAGGTAGAGCGCCGCACGACCACGCAGGAGCCGCCGCCGGGGGCGCGGGCCGGAGAGGAGCTCGGCACCGTCGAGGTGATCGTAGACGGACAGAGCGTGGGGAGCGCGCCGCTGGTCACGAAGAGGGGCTACGAAGAGGCCTCGCTCTGGCAGAAGATCCGGTACTGGTCGTCCGGCGCGGCGAGGAGCGTCTCCGGCTGGGTCTCGGGCCTGTTCTAGAGCGGTTAGCGGTGAGGATGCGCCTGCGAAGAAGGCTTTGAGGTCTTCAGGTTCTTAGGTTCTCAGGGCACCAGGAGTTCGGTCGAGGGCCGCCAACCACTCGCCCCATGACCTTCAAAGCCACAGAACCAGAGTGCCCGTGATGCTATAGTCGCAACCTGACGGTTGAGGGGCCGCGAGGGAGGAGTTTCGGTGACGAACGTCGGGGAGAGGGTTCCGTACTTCGAGCTGCCGGACCAGCAGGGCTACCCCTGGAGCCTCTCGGGAGAGCTCGAGGTCGGGCCGGTGGTGCTGGTCTTCTACAGGGGAGACTGGTGCCCGTACTGCAACGGCCAGCTCGCCAGCTACGCGAGAAGGTTCGCCGAGTTCGAGCGGCGCGGGGCGCAGGTCGCCGGCGTGAGCGTCGACCCGCCGGACGACAGCGCGCGGCTGGTCGGCAAGCTCCGGCTCCCCTTCCCGCTCCTGAGCGACCCGCGCGGCGAGCTCATCAGACGGCTCGGCCTCTGGGACGCGGGGGAGGGCGTGGCCAGGCCCTCGGTTGCCGTCCTCGACCGCTCGGGCGAGGTTCGCTACCTCTACACAGGCGGCGACCCCGCGGACCGTCCGGGCGAGAGGGAGGTCTTCGCGGCCCTCAAGGGGCTCGACGCCTCCGTCGAGCGCATCACGGGGGGCCCGGAGGTCGTGGTCCTGGCGGCGGAGGCGCGCGAGCGCAGCGTCCGCCCGGACAGGCCCCGGATGACGTTGGATGAGCTCCTCACCTACTACCGCGGCGCGCTCTCCGCCGCCGGCGTCCTCTCCGGGAGGTTCGGCGGGTGGGGCCGCTCGGGCCGCAAGGCGTTCGGGGAGGTCGGCGGGTATGGGGCGATGCTGCGCTCGTACCGCGGGGCGCTGGAGGAGACCGCCGAGCTCGCGCGCGAGTAGGGGCGGTTCGCGAACCGCCCCTACCCTCAGAACATGCTCGCCGCTATGCCGGCAATCAGGCACAGCACCGCGCCGCCGAGCCCGGCCGCGGCAACGTACAGGAGCAGCTTGAGCAGCGAACCCGATCTCTCGAGGGCCCCGTCGCCCATCGCCACGAACATGCCGTAGAAGGACGCCAGCACGCAGACCCCGAACGCCGCCAGCGACAGGAGGGCAAGCATGGGGTCGAGGTAGAGGTCCCGGTAGAGCACGAGCACTACTACGAGGACCGCGGTGCCGAGGGTGCTCAGGTGCTTGAAGAAGTCGAAGTAGATCCGCAACGACTCCCGATCGCCCACCCGCGGCTCCGTCATGGCCGTCTCTCCCCATACTCTGCCATGGCGGGCATTCTCGCACGAGAGCGAGCCTCCCGCGTCGGCAGGGACGGCGTCGCACAACTATAATCTTCCCCCTGGATGCCTCTGAGAGGACGAGGGGGTGAGGAGGACTCTAAGCAGGCGAGACTTCCTGAGGGTCGCGGGCGCCGGGGCGGCCGGGACCGCCCTGCTCGGCGGGGCAAAGTACGCCTCGGGCAGAGGACCCGAGACGAACGTCGTGGTGGTGATAATCGATAGCCTGAGGAAGGACCACGTCAGGGCCTACGGCAACGACTGGATAGAGACGCCAAACCTCGACGCCCTCGCCGGGGAGAGCCTGCGCTTCGAGCGCGCCTACCCCGAGTCTTTGCCC
>DATACV010000293.1:0-2651 GCA_036258875.1 Rubrobacteraceae bacterium | reverse complement strand
CGCCAGTTGCCAGTCCAGGTAGAAGAGCGCCCCGACGAAGAACACGAGCTGGAAGAGATAGGCCAGGGCCGAGGCCACCCCGGAGAGCATCAGGTCCTCTATCTCCTCCACGTCGTCGGAGATGCGGGAGATCATATCCCCCAGGCTCCGCCGCTCGAAGAACCCTAAAGAGAGCCCTTGCAGGTGCGCGAAGAGGTGCGTGCGAAGCGCCGCGACGAAGCGCCCGCCTACCCAGTCGGAGAGGTACTCGTCGCAGAAACCCACGATCCCCTCGGCGAGCGAGAGCCCCGCGTAAGCCAGCACCACCCAGAGGAGGAGGCCGAAGTTCTGCGGGACGAGGACATCGTCCACCAGGATCTTGTACATCCAGATCGTCGCCGCCTCTATAGCCGGTCCCAGGGCGGCGAAGAGCAGTATCAGGGGGATGAAGCGGCGGTAGGGACGCGCGAAGGGCCAGAAACGCCGGAAGACCTCGCGCACCGGCATCGCCGGAGCCGAGGCCACGAACCCGTCGTCCTCCCCCACGCCCGCGAGGAGCCGGCGAACCTTCTCCTTCAGTTTAGCCAGACGAACCCGCACCAGCCGATCCCTCTCCGTCCCTACTCCGCTTCACCCTCGTCCCTTACAAAGAAGGGGCCCCGCCGCCTGGCGGGGCCGCCCCAAGATCCGATAGCCCCAGGGGCTAGGTCCGGCTGCCGCGGCGGCGACGACGCCTCTTCTTGCGCCTGCGCCCGCTCCTGGAGTCGGCCCTGACCGAAGAGCTGGCCGGGGTCATCTCGCTGAACTTAGCCACTTGCCTCACCTCCATAATCGCTTAACTCCTTACGCTTCCTATTCTGCCCAGCGTTAGTTAAGCGGTCATTAATGGAAGATGAGAAGGCACTAATGTAGCCAACTATTAGAGATCTCTAATTGCGGGACCTCAGCCGAGTGGGAGCTGGAACGGTTTGCTAAGGGCTCGCGTCTTCAGCGGATCAGGGCTCTCAGGCTTTGAGGTCTTGAGGCTCTGAGGTTCAGAGGCGACGGATTGCGGCCTTCAACGAGCACCGACACCTCGAGAACCTGAGAGCCTGAGAACCTAAAGACCTAAGAACCTAGCGAAGCCGCTAACCGTTCTAGCCCCTATCGCGTTCGAGGAGCAACACCATCATGAGGCTGGCGAGGAGCAGGTCTTCCTCCGCGTCGGAGAGGTCGCCCAGCCTGTCGAGCCGGAAGCGGCTCTCGAAGAGAGAACGCTCCTTCTGCATCCGCAGGACGGTCTCGCCGCCCAGGTCCACGAGGTAGGCTGGGTTGAAGAAGAGGCCGCCCAAAGCGTCGGCGAACGGGAGGGCTTCCGCGAGGCCGTCGAGGACCTTGACGAAGGGGTTCTCCTCGCGGATCACGCCGATGGTCTTCCCTCTCGGGTCGGAGACCTCGTAGGAGCTCTTCCACAACGAGCGCACGCCCCGCTGCCTGACGGCGCCCAATGGTCGTCCGTCGGGGCCGCTCACGGCGTAGCTGGCGCCGAAGTCGACGACCCTGTCAGCCCTTATGCGGAAGAGCGGCCGCTTCTGATCCTCGTCTTCGTAGACGCGGACGTCCTCTTTGAGCCTGAACTTCTTCTTCCTGAGGTAGGCGACCTGCCGTCCCGCCGCATCCGTCACGCGCACCCGCGTGCCGATCGTCGCGATCTTGAAGCTCAGATCCAGCGGGTAGTTCAACATGGACACTCCTTCCGGGTAATCAGGACCGTCGCCACGTTACTACGCGACGGGCCCTCGAACGTTTCCTCACGCGAACGGAGACCCCGGATGGGCCGGGGTCTCCGATCAGTTCTCCCCTATCGGGCCTTGATGAGGTCCGCGACGAGGGGGTAGCGGTAGTCGTCGCCCTTGCTCACCCTGTAGGCGGCGTACGCCATGTGCACGAAGGGCACTACTGTGGCGACGGCCATCACCGGGATGAGGAGGAAGCCGATCAGGATCAGGGTCAAGAGGCCCGTAAGCGCCCAGCCCACGCCGAGCAGCACGAGCCACGCTACCTGGTAGCCGGCCGACTGCAGCGCGTGGAACGCGATCGTCGGGCTCTTGTCCTTGTATACCAGCCAGATCACCGCCGCCGCCACCGGCCCCAGAAACCCGGTGAACAGGTTCAGGAAGACGCTCAGGTGAGAGAGGGCGGACCACGTCCTCTCCTCCTGCGTTCCCATAAGGGCAGCGCGGTGTTCCCCGGCGGGCTCCTCGACTACCTCCTCGCCGGCGACCCCGTAGTTCTGTTCCTTTGCCTCCACTGTTGGCTCCTCTCTGCCGTTTGCGTCCTGTTACAAGAAGTTACGTCCGGACCGGGCTTTTGGCATCGGCCCGCAGACCGAAAGTGGGTAGTCCTCCGGGACCAGACGCGGGGTGTGCTACGATCGTGACAGTGGAGCACACGCCACATCACGGAGAGGACGCCGGGGCAAGCCGGCGGGCGGACCTGCTGGTCGCCCTGGGGCTAGCGCTCGCGGTCTTCGTCCTGGATCAGGGCCTCAAGTCGGTGGTGGAGGCGTCGATGCGCGCCGGGGAGAGCATCACTGTGATACCGGATTTCCTCAGCATCACCTACGTCAGGAACGACGGCGGCGCGTTCGGCATCCTCGGCGGGAGCCAGCTACTTCTCCTGGTCGGGAGCGC
>DATACV010000292.1:0-7525 GCA_036258875.1 Rubrobacteraceae bacterium | reverse complement strand
CCTTGGGGTTGACGTGCTGGCGGAGGTCCTGCACGTCCGGGGCCATGCGGCTCCGGATCTCGAACATCTCCCGCTCTATGCGCTCCGGTGTCTCGCTCACGACCTGAACTGCCCCTTCAACCAGTTGATGTTCTGCTGGAGCGTGCTAATCGTCCGGTGCGGCACGGGGTCCAACCTCCGGAGTATGTTGGCGCCAGCCCCCGCCAGTATACCCCCGATCAAAAGCAGCACGCCAGAGACTACGAGCGCCGAGAGCCACAGGGACAAGAAGAGGTTGAGCACGTACACGCCGGTTAAAGAGATGAAGATGAGGAAGACGAACAGGAACACGCCGCCGACGACGAGAAGACCCGTGGCGATGCCTGCCTGCCTCCCGACCGGCACGAGCTCGGTGCGCGCCAGCTCGACCTGCTTGTCGACGAGCTCCTGAAGCTGGGGCCTGAGGGCGTCTATGATCTCCTTGACGCTGCGGTCGGAGGGCTCCGGCCCTTCTCTCAGCTCCCTGCCGAACTCCGCGACCCGCTCTCGCCCTTCCATCTCCCACGCTCCTTTCGACCCGATCCGATGCCCGACGGTCCCGGCTTAGTTACCCCCGCCCCGCCCCGCGTAATCTCCTCCTCGCCTCCGCCAGCGATCCACCCCGGCTCCGATCCTCTAGTAGCCAAGATAGCATAAAGCACGCGTAGCCCACCCGTGATGTAACATGGATGGAGGTGCACAAGATCCTTGTGGGGAAGGAGCTGGTTTGAAACTGTACCTGGCGCTCGGCATCGCCCCCGGAGACGTGGTCGCTTTCGTGGGCGCGGGAGGCAAGTCGAGCGCCATCCTTGCCGTGGCCGAGGAGCTCTCCGAGGCCGGAATGACCTTCCTCACCGCCCCGACGACGAAGATGCTCGTGAGCGAGGCCGAGAGGCTCGGCTCGGTCGTTACCTCGGAGGACACGGGCGAGCTGCGCAAGAAGGCCGAGAGCGTCCTCTCCGACGGAGCCTCGGGGGTCGTGGTCGGCAGCGGTCTCCTCTCCAAGAACCGTGTCGGGGGCGTCGAGCCGGCCGCCATATCCTCCCTCGCCCCGCTCGCCGACGTCGTCCTCATCGAGGCCGACGGCTCGCGCCGGCGCCCGATCAAGGGCACAGCGGCCCACGAGCCAGCCCTGCCCGACGCCGCGATCCTCGTCGTCGCCGTGGCCAACATCCGCGCCTTCGGCGCCCCTGTCACGGAAGAGAACGTCCACCGCCCGGAGCTCTTCTCGAAGCTGACCGGGATCGGGGCCGGCCAGAGCATCACCTCCCGCGCCTTCGCCCGCGCCCTCGCCGAGGGCTCACTCGGCAACACCCCCGAGACAGCGCGCACCGCGGCCCTCATCACCGGCGTCCAGCCCGGGAAGACCATGGCCGACGCCTCCGTCATTACCCGCGAGCTCTGGCGCTTCGACGTCAAGAAGGTCGTCCTCACATCCCTCCCCGACGAGTCGCCGCCCCGCGTCTGGCTCCCGTAGACGCCAGGTCCGACGGGCGTTTCGCCCCTAGCCCTACCGGACCGCTGCACGTCGGGAACCTGCGCACGGCGCTGCTGGCGTGGCTGTTCGCCCGTTCCGCGGGCGCGCGTTTCCTGGTACGCGTCGAAGACCTCGACCGCTCGCGCGTCCGGCCCGGTGTAGAGGAGGCCCAGCTCGCCGACCTGCGCGCTATAGGGCTCGACTGGGACGGACCCGTCGTGCGCCAGTCCGAGCGGATGGCACTGTACGAGGAGGCGATAGCCGGCCTCGACGCCGGCGATCTCCTCTATCCTTGCTACTGCACGCGGGCAGAGATCCGGGCCGTGGTCTCGGCGCCGCACGGGCTCTCCGCCGCCGACCGCTATCCCGGAACCTGCCGCGAGCTGACGGCTAAGGAACGCGCGGAACGGGAAGCCTCGGGGCGTCCGCCCGCTCTGCGGGTCAGAGCCGAGAACATCCGCGTATCGTTCGAGGATCGCCTGCTCGGACGCTACGGAGGGGAGGTAGACGACTTCGCCGTGCGTCGCAACGACGGCGCCCCCGCCTACCAGCTCGCCGTCGTGGTGGACGATGCGGCCCAGGGCGTGGGCGAGGTGGTGCGGGGGGCCGACCTCCTCGACTCGACGCCGCGCCAGATACTGCTCCAACGCCTGCTCGCTCTTCCCTCACCCCGCTACGCCCACGTGCCGCTGGTCCTTGGGCCCGACGGACGGCGCCTCGCCAAGCGCCACGGCGCGGTGACGCTCGCTGACCGGGCCGCCCTTGGTGAGAGCCCGAACGAGGTCCTCGCGTGGATGGCGTGCTCGCTCGGCCTCGCCGGGCCGGGGGAGAGGCCGACCCTCCCCGAGTTGCTCGCGCGGTTCGACCCCGCCCGACTGCCGCTCGAGCCTACGGCCTGGTCCCCGGAGTCGGCGGCGTGAGCCTGCGTGCGCGGGCGAAGACTGTAGACTGATAAGCCGGCGCGGAAGGGAGAGGGATGAGCGTGGTCCAGAGGTTCGAGGGACTCGAACGAGAGGTGCGCGAGAGCTTCGGGGAGAAGATCGTCGCCCTGAGGAGGGATATTCACAGGGAGCCCGAGCTCGGCTTCGACACGGAGAGGACGGCGAAGAAGGTGCTCGCCGCGCTGGAGGGGCTCCCCCTCGACATACGGACCGGAGTAGCCGAGAACGGCGTCGTCGCCACCTTGAAAGGAGAGGGCGACGGGCCCACGGTGGGCCTCAGGGCGGACATGGACGCGCTGCCGATCCTGGAGGAGACGGGGCTGCCGTTCGCCTCGGAGAACGAGGGCAAGATGCACGCCTGCGGCCACGACGGGCACACGAGCATGCTGGTGGGCGCGGCGCATGCCCTCTCGGGGATGCGCGAGAGGCTTAACGGGACCGTCAGGTTCTTCTTCCAGCCGGCCGAGGAGGGCGAGGGAGGGGGCAAGGTGATGGTAGAGGAGGGGGTGGCCGACGACGTCTCTTCGATCTTCGCGCTGCACCTGTGGCCGGGGCTGCCGTTCGGGAAGGCGGCGACCAAGGCAGGCCCTATAATGGCAGCTGCCGACGCTTTCGAGATGACGGTCAGGGGCACGGGCGGCCACGGCGCGATGCCACACCTCTCGGCGGACGCCATCGCCATGGCCGCCCAGATCGTGACGGCGCTGCAGACCGTGGTCTCGAGGGAGGTGGACCCTGTGGAGCCTGCGGTCCTGACGGTGGGCGAGATCGGGGCCGGCACGGCCTACAACATAATCCCGGAGACCGCGCGCCTCGGCGGGACCGTGCGCACCCTCAACGAGGACCTCAGGCGGAGGATGCCCGAGAGGATCGAGCAGCTGGCCCGCGGCGTCGCCAGGGGCATGCGCGGCGACATCGAGTTCGACTACGAGTTCTCCTACCCCGTGACCGTGAACGACGAGGACGCGGCCCGGAGTGCGCTGAGCGTGGCCGGGGAACTCTTCGGCGAGGAGAACACGATCGAGCTCCCGAACCCCTCGATGGGCGCCGAGGACTTCGCCTACTTCCTGGAGAAGATGCCCGGTGCCTTCATCTGGCTCGGCGTCGGGGAGGACGTCTCGGGGCTCCACACCCCGACATTCGCCTTCGAAGAGGAGATCCTGCCGCTGGGTTCGGCTTTGCTTACGGCGCTGGCGCTCGAATCACTCTCTTAGGTTCCAGGTCGTTGGAGCGGTTCGCGAACCGGCCTTACAGGTCTTGCCTTGAGCCTGATCCCCGGCGTTCAGCTCCCCGGCGGGTTGAGGAGGGACCCGGCGGCTTCGGAGGGGCCGGTGAGGAGGAGCAGGATCAGGAGCACGGCGGCGAGCGGTATAAGGGCGCCGGCGGCGGCGCGTCCCCAGCCGACGTCCAGCGCCTCCTTCACGGCGACCGTTGCGACGAGGGCGCCGTAAGGGATAGCCAGGAGGGGGGCGTAGGGGACCCAGAGGACTGCCCCGATCCCGCTGGCGTAGCCCAGAGCCCGGAAGACGGGGCCGAAACCGCGGCGCGAGGGCGCGCCCTCGAGGACGACGAGCACGAGGACCGAGAGCCCGGCCACGAGGAGCGGCCCGAGCACCAGGGCGACGACGAGCCCGAGAAAGGGAGCGTAGATCAGGGCGAAGTTGAACTCCTGCAGCCAGACGGCCTGCAGCGCCGCCTCGAGGAGCAGGTTCAGGTAGAGCACGATCGAGGCGAAGAGCGCAGGCCTGACGAAGCCGCCTGCGGGGTCGAGCCGCTCGAAGAAGCGGCGCGGGGCGAACCAGACGCCCCTCAGGGCGCCCCAGAAGTCCTCAGGGGAGTGGTTCACGGAGGGCTCGGCCCGGCGCCGGAACACTAGGAGCCTTCCGCGCCGTCTTCGGGCCGCTGCTCCGCTTCCCCTTCGGGGGTCTCGCGCAAGACGTTGCCGACGTTCGTCTCCAGGGTGAGCTCGCGTGTGTCCTCGGGCGGGAGGTTCGCGGTTATGCTGCCGGTCTCGACGAAGATCCTGCCGCTCCCGGAGAAGCGCCCGGAGAGGGTGACGTCCCCCGACTCGACGCTGGCCTCGAGCGTGCCCACGATGAGGTCGCGCAGCGCCAGGTCGCCCGTGCCTACCTCCAGCTCGACCTGCCCGGTATCCGTGTTGACGGCGTCCACTGTGACGTCACCCTGCGGCGACTCGACCGCCACGTCGCTGCCGGTGCGCCTCACAGTCACGTCGCCGGCCTCGGCCACTACCCTGACCTCACCCGAGACGCCGCTCACCTCGACGTCCCCCGCCCCGGCCTCGACCTCGACGGCGCCGGCCGCCGGCACCCTGAGCGCGTAGTCCGCGCCGGTGCCCCTGCCGCCATCGGTCTGCAGCACGAGGGTGGAGTCTTCGCGCGAGAGGTCCACGGGCACCTGGGAGGCGCTCCGCTTGGCGGCGGCGGGGTCGGGGCCCAGGGCGTACCTCGTCACCTCGTACTGGACGGCGTCGAGCCCCTCCACGCCCTCGACCTGGACCTTCCCCGCGCCGTTGGCGACGCGGACGCGCGGCTCCGGCCCCGAGTCTACGGAGTCCCTCGCGACGCTGGTGCCGGAGAGTTCGTCGCCTAGAGTCCTCCACACCAGCAGGGCCGCCACCGCGAGGAGCGCCAGCAACAGGAGGGCGAAGAGCAGGAGCAGGGGGGAGACGCGGGCCGCGCGAGAGCGCGACCCGGCCCTCGGGGTCCCGCCAGGGTCGCGGCGCGGCTCCTCTTCCCCCCCGAGGCTCACCCGAAGAGCGCAGGAGGGGAGACCGGGAGGCCCATCACGGTCCCGCGCGGCCGTAGACGTCGTCTATGCGGACGATGTCGTCCTCGTCAAAGTGGCCGAAGGAGACCTCGAGCACCCTCACCGGGCCCCCGTCCGCCGCCGAGAGCCTGTGGACAGTCTCGCGGGGGATAAAGAGCTTCTCCTCCGGCGCGGGGTAGAGGACCTCGCCGCCGAGCTCCACGCAGGCGCCGGGGTCCAGTACCACCCACAGCTCGTCGCGCTTGTGGTGGTACTGGCGACTGAGGGTGCCGCCCGGAGCAACCGTGATGATCTTGACAGTGCACGGCAGGTTGTGGGTGTACTGCTCGAACCTGCCCCAGGGTCGCTCTACCTTTACCGAAGGCGGCCAATGATCCAAAAGAACCCCCTTATTCAGGCGCGGGGGCAGTTTAGACCATCCTGATAGAGCCGTCAGCTATCAGCCATGTGCCGCTGGCCGTGACCCCGGCGAAAAGAGCCGACGCCGGGCGCGGTTAGAGCGGGGCTCGTCAGGGTAAATCTCTCCAGCCGTATAGGAAGCTGACCGCTGATGGCCGAAAGCTGACAGCTAAAGGAGGGATCGATGCCGAGGCTCGAGGTCGAGGGTGTCGGGGCGTTCGACGTAGAGGATGGGAAGCGGCTGGTACTGGCGATCGAGGAGGACGCCGGGGTGGACATCCTGCACCGCTGCGGCTCCTATGCCCGGTGCACCACCTGCCGCATCGAGTACCTCGAGGGCGAGCCCGAGAAGATGACGCGGGCCGAGCTGGAGGTGCTCGAGAGCCGGGACCTCCTCGGGCAGGTCAGGCTCTCCTGCCAGGCGCTGTGCGATCACGACGTGAAGGTGCGGGTCCTGATGACCGTGAGCTCCACCGGCCTCGACGGCCCCGGGCCCAAGCCAGAGCCCCGGATCACGCCCGATCCCGAGTGGGTGGACAGGCCGGCCTAGAGGGTTCGGCCCTCCTCGAAGCTGCGCAGCACCTCCTCGAAGGCCGTCGGCTCGACCCGGGCCAGACCGGCGAAGGGGTACTCCAGCGCGCCGATGGTGAAGAGTATGCCGCAGATGACGAGCGTAAGGGCGGCGACCATGAGCGCGTGCGCCCAGTTGCTCTTGAGGCCGAAGAGGTAGGTGAAGCCCACCGTGACCACCCCGCCGACCATGAGCACGACCCACAGTATGCCGGGCAGGCCCTGGGTGACCTCCAGCAGCCGGAGCCTCCTCGCGTCTGAGACCTCGTGTAGCCGCGTGAGGCCCTGGCCGTAGAGCACCTCCCCCGCGCCCGGGCTGACCTCTACGTCCAGCAGGCTCAGGCGGAGCTCGCGCAGGGTCTCGCTGGTCTCGCCCCTCTCCATCATGGACCACTCCACCTCCACGACGGTCCGGGCGTAGGAGCGGGCGAGCTCCTGGACGCGTTCCCGGGCGGCTTCGTCGGAGAACCGGTCGGCGAGGAAGTAGATCCCGGCCAGCTCGTTGGCCTCGGTCTCCACCGTGTCCCTGGCCTCCTCATACTGCTCCCACACGACGATGACCACGAACGCGAGCAGCACTGCGTAAGCGACCCCGAGGACCGCGAGATAAAGCCCGCGACGTCGTTGTGCTCCTGGCGCTGCCTCGCGGGCACCAGGCGCTGTACCAGGAAGAGACCCAGGACGGCCAACGCTACCGGCACGAAGACCGTCAGCAATATGGAGAACGCCATCGCCACCGTCGGCCAGCCTCTCTACCTAGCTCCCCGGCAAGATACATCCTCGGACGTCGCTCCGACAAGACCGCGGCCTGGTGGGCTTGCGAAGAGGTTCCTAGGCTCTTAGGGTTTCAGGCTCTGAGGTTTTGGGGGATGCTCTAAACAGGGCCGGTTCCCGTTTCTCTAACCCTCAAAGCCTAAAGACCTCAAAGTCTAAACGCCTTGCCCCGCGAGAGGGTTGCGCCTCTCGCAAGGCGCACTAGGAGAAGGCGGGGATCACCTCCCTGGCGAAGCGCTCGACCATCCCGGGCTCGTAGGCGACGCGCGGCATGTAGGTTATGAAGTAGTTGACCCCGGCATCGACCCGCGGCCTGAGCCGCTCGACTATCTCCTCCGCCGTGCCGACGATGAACTGTTGCGAATACTTGTCGAAGTTCATCCCCCTTCGGGCCAGGGCCGTGGCTTCTTCGGGGTCGTCCCCGTCTTCGAGCAGGAAGACGTTCACGGAGGTGGAGCGTGTGATCTCCTCGTAGTCGCGCCCGAGGTCCTCGCAGTGCCCGCGCAGCACGCCGAACTTGTGGCGCAGCCTCTCCGGTTCGCCGCCGACGTTGCAG
>DATACV010000291.1:0-3171 GCA_036258875.1 Rubrobacteraceae bacterium | reverse complement strand
GATGAAAAAATGCGGCACGTACGGTAATCCTAAAGTACAGGAGGTAAGTTTTGAGGAAGGTAATGTTGCTGGCCGCGGTAGTGGCCATGGTGCTGGCCGCCGCCGCGTGTCTCATGAGCTGTTGTCCGGCGGCTCGGGGCTTGGGCGGGTGGGAGCAAGCGATTCGTAGGCGGCCAGGGACATCTCCTGGATCGCCGAGCGCGCCGTCCATTCGTCGGTGTCGCCCACGATCACGACGATGTAGTAGGCGTCGGAGACGTCGCGCGAGCCCGCGGGGAAGACCAGCCCGGCGTCGCTGAAGGTATCGCCGTAGGAGCCGATCTTGTGTGCCACGCGGGCGTCCTCGGGGAGGGGCTCGGGCAGGCGGTCTTCGAAGGAGGTGTTCGTCATCATGGCGAGCATCTCGGCCGAGAGCTCGGGGCTGGTGTAGGAGGGGTCGGCGACCTTCTTCAGCATCACGTGGACGTCGTGGGCGGTGGTGGTATTGGGGATCCAGTACTCGGTCGAGCGCGCGCCCATCTCGTAGAGCTCCGCCTCGATGTTGGCGCGTCCCATGTAGCGGTGCAGCATCACCCAGGCCGTGTTGTCGCTCTCCTTGATCATGAGCTCGGCGCACTCGCGCAGGGTCATGGTGGTGCCGACGGGGCGGCGGTACAGGACGCCGGTGCCGTAGGCCTGGACGTCGGAGGCGAGCATGGTGATCGGGGCGTCGAGGTCCACCGTGCCGCTGGCGGCGGCCCTGTAGAGCGTGAGCAGGGTCGGCAGCTTGGTCAGGCTCGCGGCGAGGTGGACCTGATCAGGGTTCATCGTGACGGTCTCGCCGGAGGAGGGGTCGGAGACCACTACCCCGTAGGAAGCCGGGTATCGCTCCGCGACCTTCTCGAGCTCGGCCTCCAGGTTCTTGGCGGCGGGCTCGGGGGGCGGTTCGGGGGCGGAGAGTTGAGGCTCTAGCGCGGGGGTCCTAACGCGGGCCACCGGCGGCCTCTCCGGGGTCGGCGAAAGGTAGACGAGCAACCCCGAGAGACCGAGGACGCAGACGAATATGGCGAACGCCATCCAGCGCAGCCGGCGGCGGTGGCCGAACCTCCGGGGGCTCCCGAGGCGTTCGCGCCGCTCGCGGCGGCCAAGCGGCGTCTCGGGAGGCGTCTTCGGTCTAGGCCCCGGTGGGTGTATAAGTCCCCCTCATGCCCCGGAGCAGGGCGCGCCGGGGCTACTTATCTATATACCTGATAAAGGTAACTAGAAAGACCGCGAGGGTCAATCCCTTTAACAGAGCGTTGATCGTCAACCCTCCCACGCTGGTCGACGGTCGAAACGGGCGGGGGGGTCGGGAGGAGAGGTTTATAGGTTCTCAGGCTATTAGGTATTCAGGGGTGGTTGGCGAGGCGGGTTCCCGACTGCCAGATACTCAAAAGCTGAATGCCTCAAAGCCTTCCTTCGCGCAAGGCGCGGGCGCGCCACGGCTACGCCGAGGCTACTTGTTTATGGACCTTATAAAGGTAACTATAAAGACCGCGGAGATCAACATCAGCCCCCCCGCCGCCACGAGGCCCAGAGAGACGAAGAAGATGGTCCCCGCGCTCGCCGGAGGGCCCCACAGCTTGGAGGCCCACACGAAGGCGAAGAGCGAGGCGAAGAAGGTCAGCAGGATCAGGATCATCCCTCCCGGGAGGTCCCGGATCTGGATCGCCGCCTTCTCGACGGTGTAGGCCATGCGCCCCCTGGTCGGGTACCCTGTCTCGCGCACGCTCTCGAGCGCCCGCCGGAACTCCGGCTCGCCCGCCAGCCCGATGACCCGCGAGAGATAGTAGGCCTCGGCCGGCGACTTGCCCATCCTCAAGAGCCCGAGGTAGTTGCGCCGGTAGAGCTCCACGGCCCCCGAGTGGGGCGAGGCGAGCTGCTTGAGGAAGGCGTGGGTGTCGAGGCGGGTGGCGTAGCGCCTGGCCTCCTGCTGGGCGGCGCGGGTCCCGCGGCCTCCCCGGCGACCGGAGGTCCGGCCCGCTATCTCCGTGACCTCGAGGAAGAACATCTCGCGCGAGAACTCTATGGCGCTCTGGCGCTCGCGCCTGCGCGAGGAGATCTCCGTCCTGATGCCGCGCGAGCGGTACTCCTCGCGCCTCAGGCGGTAGACCTGCTCCTGGTAGAAATCCCGCTCCGGCAGAGACCCGGCCATGTCGCGCAGCCTGTAGGCCTCTTCGAGAGTCTCCGGGATCCTTCGCTCTTCCATAGGCTAAATTATTACCCCACGCTCACGATCTCACGCGCCGTACCCTCGGACCGTGAATGATACCACGACAGCGATACGCCACACCCCCTACCGGCCCTCCAGGCGGCGCGCTTCTCGGCCCTCTTCGCGCTCCCACAGCGAGTAGAACAGCCCGCCGCCGCGCACCCGCACGTCGAGGTGGCCGCCCTCCGCGAGCTCCTTGAGCATCCTGTCGGCCTCGGCCACCGAGAGCGAGGTCTCCATCGCGGCCTGAGCCGGGGTCAGCTCGCCGTGCTCTTGCAGAGCCCCGAGCAGCTCCCGCTCCTTGCCGCTCGTGGCCGACGGGAGCTCGGAACGGCCCTCCGAGAGACCGGCTATGCCCCGGATCAGCAGGCCGAAGGCGGGGAAGATCACCCAGCAGAAGGTGAACCAGATCCACGCGACCTCTGAGAACGCGAAGAGCAAGACCCCGGCGAGCGCCACCGGCACTATGACCGCCAGCGAGGTAGTGACCTGGGCCCGCGGGCTCATCCTCTCGACGTCGAGCCCGAAGAACTTGTCGGGTTCGCGGCGGCTCGGTTCGGGGCTATGGTCCGGTCTCTTCTCCAAGGGGATGCCTCACCCCAAATATATCAGCACCTTGCGGGACAGACTACGGTCTCCAGGCGTGGCGCGAGACACCGGAGATGCTACCCTCTCGGGGGACCTAGAGGAGAGGGTGAGCATTGGATCTCAGAGAGCGCGTAGACGGCCTGAAAGACGACCTCCTCGGCGAGCTTGAGGAGTTCCTGCGGATGCCCTCGATCTCCGCCCGAAAAGACGGAGGCACCGGCTTCCGCGAGTGCGCCGAGTGGGTAGCGAGGAAGCTGGAGGATGCGGGCGCCGAGGCCCGCATCCTGGAGACCGAAGGACACCCGGTCGTCTACGCGGAGGCCGGCGAGGGAGAGAAGACGCTCCTCTCCTAC